>JAKSCY010000520.1 GCA_022360355.1 Chlorobiales bacterium | reverse complement strand
CTCCGGGAAACCCTTACCGCCATAGGTAACGGTTATCTCGGGTCAAGAGGAGCTTACGAAGGTTCCAAAGCATCGGAACACCACTACCCCGGAACCTATATCGCCGGCGTTTTCAATACGCTACCTTCGGAGGTTCACGGTGAAACCATCTATAACAACGACTTTGTCAACTGCCCTAACTGGCTTCCCGTAGAGTTCAGAATCTGCTGCGGCAGTTTCATCGACCCGTTCGACCAGAAAATTCTCAGCTACCGCCAGGATCTCGAAATACGAAATGCGGTCATGAACCGTGAAATCGTTTTCCAGGACAACCTTGGAAGAATCACACGCATATCCAGCAGACGCCTGGCAAGCATGGATAATCCTCACCTCTGTGCCCTGCAGTTTTCTTTCGCTCCGATAAACTATTCGGGAGACATTGAATTCAGAACAGCGATTGACGGGGACATTGAAAACAAGGGAGTAGCACGATACAGTGCCCTTGCATCCGATCACCTTGAACATGTCGACAGCGGAGTTTCAGGTGAAGGTGTATTTCTTCATGTACAAACCAGCAACTCGCATTATCAGATAGTAACTCACGCAAAAAGCACTGTCAGGGTTTCCGGTTCACCGGTAAAAACAGAAAAACACGTTGAACCATCACCGAGGTACATCGCCGAACGTTTCAAAGTGTCACTAAAAAGTGGCCAGGAGTGCACGATTGAAAAAGTTGCTGCCTTCCACACATCTCTTGACCGTGACCACGATGACCCGAAAGCAACCGGCGACAGAGCTCTACACGATGCGAAAAGCTTTTCCGAATTGCTTGACGCACACACACTTGCATGGGCAAACATATGGGATAAAAGCGACATCACCATTGACGGTGACCGTTTCAGCCAGAAAGCGCTGCACTTTCACATCTACCACCTCATGGGGACCGCCTCACCGCATAATCCGTCCATTGATGCCGGTATGCCTGCAAGAGGGTTGAACGGTGAAGCGTACCGTGGGCATATTTTCTGGGACGAGATTTATATCCTGCCCTTTTTCATCCATCATTTTCCGGATATCGCCAAAGCATTGTTGATGTATCGATACCAGAGACTCGATGCGGCAAGACAATACGCACGGGAAAACGGCTTCAAAGGAGCGATGTTCCCCTGGCAGACGGCTGACAGCGGCAGTGAGGAAACGCAGATTGTCCACTATAACCCGCAAAGCGGAACCTGGGGACCTGACCTCAGCAGAAACCAGAGACATGTTTCAATCGCTGTTTTTTACAATACCTGGCGCTACGCTCATGAAACCGGGGATACGGAGTTCCTGCAACAGCATGGTGCCGAAATGCTGTTTGAAATCGCACGGTTCTGGGCAAGTATCGCCAGACACCATCCGGATACCGACAAGTATCACATAGAAGGAGTTATGGGACCTGACGAATTCCATGAAAAACTTCCGGGAAGTTCCAGGGACGGCCTGCAAGATAATGCCTATACAAACATCATGACCGCCTGGCTTCTTGAAAAAGCCGTTGAACTTGCCGAAACTCTCGCGCCCTCTGTAATGGACAGGCTCGTCACGGAAATCAGCATCGGGTATGATGAAATCGAGGAATGGAAAAAGATCTGCAGCAACATGCATATCATTCTTACACAAGAAGGCATAATCGAGCAATTTGACGGTTATATGGGACTCAAAGAGCTCGACTGGGAGAAATACAGGAAAAAGTACGGCAACATACACCGTATGGACAGAATACTCAAGGCCGAGGGTGACTCACCGGACAACTACAAGGTTGCAAAACAAGCTGATGTCCTGATGACCTATTATGCACTCTCCCCTGTCGAGGTACAGCATATTCTCGAAAAGAACGGCTACCATGCCGATAATCCGGTCAAGATGGTGAGAGACAACTATAACTACTATGAGCCGCGCACCAGTCACGGCTCAACACTCAGCAAGGTTGTCCACACCATCATATCAAGCTATATGCATGACGGCCATGAAACCGCGTGGAGATGGTTTACCGAATCACTGAAAAGCGACATTGAGGATACACAGGGCGGCACGACACAGGAAGGCATCCACTGTGGTGTAATGGGCGGAACCCTTGATACTGTAACCCGTTACTTTGCCGGCATATCGTTCACCAATGACATGCTGAATGTCCATCCGAACCTTCCTGCTCACTGGAGATCACTTGGCATCAAGGTATGTTTCCGGCAGAGTTGGTATCATGTCGTCATCGACCACAAAACCGTAACGGTACACCTTCTTGAAAGCCCGGAAAAAAACGTGACCGTTAGTATCGCAGGTCGCATAACCACTATCGGCAGAGGGGAAAAAGCAACAAATCTCTAACTGTCCACTGATTCCCCTCTTTGTATTTTCACTGGGAAACGGTATATAGTAACACGTCATTTTTCCCATATCTTTGACCTATTGTGACTTTTCGTTATGCGGCTTTCAAATTTCCGATACAGCTTACCGAAGACCAGAATCGCCGACCGTCCGGTCTCTCCCCGTGAAGAATGCAAGCTCATGGTGCTGAGCCGGCGAAAGAAGGAAATCGACCATAAAGTATTTACTGATATCACCTCGTATTTCAAGAAAGGCGACCTTCTTGTCCTGAACAACAGCAGGGTTTTTCCCGCAAAGATTTTCGGGCAGAAAGAAAAAACCGATGCCAAGATCGAAGTTTTTCTTTTACGCGAACTGAACAAGGACGCCGGATTATGGGATGTTCTTGTGGACCCTGCAAGAAAAGTGCGTGTCGGCAACAAAATATATTTCCAGGACGATGTGGTTGCCGAGGTAGTCGACAACACGACTTCCAGAGGCCGTACCATACGGTTTCTCAACCCTGAAATAGATGTCTTCGACCTGGTGGAAAAAATCGGTACGGTACCGCTTCCGCCATATTTCTCAAGAAAACCCGATGACTCGGACCGTGAGGATTACCAGACGGTATACGCTTCCCAGACAGGGGCAGTGGTCGCACCCATGGCGGGTCTTCACTTTACCATGCCTCTGCTTGAGGAAATAAAGAAAAAAGGTGTCAAGATACTCCAGATAACACTCCATCCAAGCCTCAGCTCTTTCAATGCTATCGAGGTGGAAGATGTCTCGAAACACAAGATGGATTCGGAGTATTTCAACATTCCCTATCAGACGGCAATGGAGATCAACGAAACCAAGCTCAACAAGTCAGGAAGGGTTATTGCTGTCGGGACAACAACCTGCAGGGTGCTGGAAGCCAACGCCACAGTCGACGGCAAAATCAAGTTCGGACAGGGATGGACGGACAAGTTTATCTATCCTCCTTATCAGTTTAAAGTTACCGATGCACTCGTCACGAACTTTCAGCAGCCGGAAACAACCCTGCTCATGATGGTGAGCGCGTTTGCCGAGTATCGCCTGCTGATGGATGCCTATAAAAGCGCCTTGAAGAAAAATTACCGTTTTCTGGCTTATGGCGATGCCATGCTTATCCATTAACCCTCCATGTTGACCGTTTCAAACTGACAATTCCTGTCCCTGAAAGTTTACTGGCAATGCATCAAAGCCGTTCAATATAGATAACCAGCAGAAGCATCACAGCTATTATGAGTTCATATGCCATTATCGCGGCAAGCGGCGTTGGGAAACGAATGAAGCTGCAGGGCGGTCTCAGTAAACAGTTACTTGAAATCGGCGGGTTTCCCGTCATTTATCATACCCTTTCCGCATTTGAACGCGCTGCATCCATCAAGGCAGTATTTATCGCCACCAAGCCTGAAAGTATCGAGGTGCTGGAAGACATGAGAAACCGGTACGGCTTTTCAAAGATTCAGGCCATTATACCCGGAGGAAAGGAACGCCAGGACTCCGTGTTCAACTGTATAGAACTCATTGAAAGCCATATCGCTGAATCCGTCGTATCACCACCTGAAGCCATTCTGGTTCATGACGGGGCAAGACCGTTCATTCAGCCCTCGGAAATCGACGAGATTGCGTCTCTGTCCTCGAAATACGGAGCCTGCGTACCCGCGACAAAACCAAAGGATACGATCAAGTACATCGCCGAGGACCCTGAGTTTTTCGGCGAAACCCTTGACCGGAGCCGCCTGCTGCAGGTGCAGACCCCGCAGGGGTTCGCCTCAAAAACCCTGATTCAGGCCCACAAACATGCCAGGCTCGAACAGTGCTATGCAACCGATGATGCCGCTCTGGTTGAAAAATTTTTCCCGGAACAGAACATCAAGATCTACGAAACAGGATATCACAACATCAAAATCACTACCCCGGAGGACATTCACCTCGCGGAAGCGATACATACGAAGCTGCAGTCGCAACAAGAAGCATGATGAGCTGAAAAAAGCTTTAAACAGCAAAAAAAGCATTGTGTTATAGGGCAACTGTTTGTATATTAGCAGCCCGTGATCGGTGAGGTAGCTCAGTTGGTAAGAGCGCAGGATTCATAACCCTGAGGTCGAGGGTTCAACTCCCTCCCTCACCACTTTTTGTACGTTCGACACCCTGACTGTTTGTTTGTCGACAAACCGGATATTTTTCGGATTTCCGTCTCAAATCGCATCAGTAAGCTGTCTTCAGTTGGCAGTCTGCAATTTTTGACTTTTTACTTTTACTTTTTGACTTTTCTCCTGACGCGGGTGTAACTCAGTTGGTAGAGTGTTTGCTTCCCAAGCAAAATGTCGCGAGTTCGAGTCTCGTCACCCGCTCAACCGCAAATCCCGCACACCGGAAAAACAGCTTTTCTCATGAAAAAATCATCGATTTTCACCGCACCGGTAACTGTTGAGGATCTCAACACCACCCAGATCGTTGACGGTCAGATGGCGAGGCATCTCGGCATTGAAATGACCGAAATCGGCAGTGACTACATGATGGCTAAAATGCCTGTAGACCACCGAACGATACAACGCATCGGAATCATGCACGGAGGAGCGTCACTGGCCCTTGCTGAAACTGTAGGAAGCATAGCCGCATCTTATTGCATAGAAAGAGATAAAAGCTTCATAGTAGGCCAGGAAATCAATGCCAACCATATACGTTCCGTAAGAGAGGGTTTTGTCCATGCAAAGGCTACGCCGCTTCACCTCGGCAAAAGCTCTCAGGTCTGGGATATAAAAATCACCAACGACGCCGGCAAGCTGGTATGCATCAGCCGTTTTACCGTTGCCGTACTGCCCAAGAACAGGGAGTGAATGTTTTTAAAAATTTTTCATACCTTGGTACTTCATTGCCATCTGTAATTTTCACTATCAGTCATATCCGTAGGTATGCAGATCGATCAGCCTGAGACCATCCTTTCACCTGAATCCCTCGGAAACCCGGAAGAACAACTCAAGCAGCTTGCCTCGGAACGGAAATCACGAAAAAAATGGCTGCTGATACAACCGGTAAGCAACACCTGCATGATGGTGGACTCCGGATCAGTGAGCATGCCGCTGAACCTCATCATGGTCGCTACTCTGGCATGTGAGCTTTTTGATGTCGTCTTTATCGATGAAAGGATTGGTGATCACATTCCAAAAGATCTCTCGGAGTTCGATGTCGTCGCCGTAACCTCCCGTACGCTCAACGCATCGAAGGCTTACGCAATCGGTGATGCTGCACTCGCCCAGAGAAAAACCGTAATTTTCGGTGGTGTTCACCCTACCATGGCACATGACGAGGCAAAAGAACACTGCACCAGCATCGTATACGGTGAAATCGAGTCTGTCTGGACAGAACTTGCCACTGACATTCTTTTGGGCACAATGAAACCGGTTTACCGTGCACAGGCACTCAAGCCTATGACGTCAATGACGCATCCCAATTTCAGCCTTGCCCTCAAGTCGAAAAAAGCAAAGAGGTACAGTAACCGTATACCTATTCTTGCCACCAAGGGCTGTCCCGTAGGATGCAACTTCTGCACCACACCAACCATCTATGGAAAAAACTACCGTTACCGTGAGATAGACCTGGTACTGGATGAAATGCGTTACCACCAGGAACGTCTCGGGAAAGAAAAAATTTTCTTGTCTTTCATGGATGACAATATCAGTTTCAGACCAAAGTATTTCATGGAGCTGCTTGAAGAGATGGCCAAGCTTGGCGTCAGATGGAATGCAAACATCTCAATGAACTTCCTGCACAAACCCGAAGTCGCCGAACTTGCCGGAAAATCCGGCTGTGACTTGATGAGCATAGGATTCGAATCGCTCAACCCGGAAATCCTCAAAACCGTCCACAAAGGCTCCAACAAGCTTGGCAATTATAAAACGGTCGTCAGCAACCTTCACAAGAACGGTGTTGCGATACAGGGATATTTCATGTTCGGCTTTGACAACGACAGTGAAGAGAGTTTCCAGATGACCTATGACTTCATCATGGAGAACCAGATCGAGTTCCCTGTCTTTTCACTTGTCACTCCGTTCCCCGGCACCCCGTATTTCGACGAGATGAAACCGAGATTGCGGCATTTCGACTGGGACAAATACGACACCTACCACTACATGTTCGAACCGACAAATATATCGGGCGAAAAATTGCTTGAAAATTTTGTAAAGCTTCAGCAGGAAGTCTATAAAGGACGTGCCATCATGCAACGCATGAAAGGCAAACCGTTCAACTGGGTCTGGTTAGCCAATTTCATGATGAACCGGTTCACAAAGAAGCTGAAACCGGAAATTTATTTGTAATCCCCTTCACCTCCTCGGTTTGATACCATTTCGCTTCTTGCTACTTTTTCTTAAACTGGAAAACCATTCGAGAAGCTTTTTGTCACTCGTCTCCTGTTACTTGTCACTTTCTCCACCTATGTCCTACATCCATTCCTACAGTGACTCCGAACGACAGCGACTGCTCGAGCAGGCTGAGTTCCTCGAAAAGTATCTCTATCCGACAATCTCCTTCGATCCTGATGACTCGATCCTTGAAATAGGATGCGGTGTCGGGGCACAGATACGCTGCATGCTCAGACGTTTTAAACCGGCAAGGATAACCGGCGTTGACCGCGAGCCCTACCAGCTTGAAACAGCGCTTGCAAACCTGCCGGACGAAGTCCAGATGGGTACGGTTGAGCTGTTTGCCGCCGAGGGCGACAATTTACCTTTCGACGACAATACCTTTGATGGAGCTTACGTATTCTTTGTATTCGAACATCTTTCCGATCCTGTGCCGACTATCCGGGAAATACAACGGGTATTGAAGCCCGGAGGAAAATTCTACTGCACCGAGGTAGTGAATCAGGGCCTCTATTTCTTCCCTCACAGCACCATCCTGTACAGCTACTGGAGCTCTTTCAACCGCCTGCAGTACAAGCTCGGCGGAAATCCCGATATCGGCATGCACCTTGCCTCCTGCTGCATCGACGCCGGATTGTCCGTTCAGTCATTCAAACCTGTTCCGGTTGTCATGGATAAAAGAATGACAAATACTGCTGAACGTAACCATTTTCTTCATATGTGGGAGCGCTGTCTGCTGAGCGGCTCGCCTGCGCTGCTTGAACATGGCATGATCAAACCTGAAACACCTGAAAAGGTATCAGCCGAGTTTGGAAAACTCCGCCACAACCCGGACGCTATATTCCAGTATGATGCCAGGCAGGTAGCTGCAACAAAAGAAACGCAACAGCCATGACATCCGCTGTTTTTGAACCCGCAAACATCTCAGGCATAACTCTTCAGAACCGACTCATCCGTTCCGCAACGCATGAAAGCATGGCTGACGAACATGGCGCCCCGACGGAAGCGCTTGAAAAACTTTACGTCAAATTAGCCAAGGGAGGCACAGGCGCCATAATCACCGGATATGCCGGAGTACAACAGGACGGTAAAAGCAGCCTGTCAAACATGCTGATGATTGACAGCGACGAGCTAATACCTGCGCACAGAAAGCTCACCGAGAAAGTTCATGAATATGGTGTTCCGGTTATTCTTCAGATCGCTCACTGTGGGCGCCAAACCAGATCAGCCGTAACCGGCCAGCCAACCGTCGCTCCCTCGGCCCGGAAAGATTTCATCTTCAATGAGGAAACACCCCATGAACTCGATGAGCGGGAAATCGAAACCATCATCGACAACTTTGTAGCCGCAACGGCAAGGGCAAAACGGGCTGGTTTCGACGGTGTACAGCTCCATCTCGCCCACGGCTATCTGCTTGCACAGTTTCTCTCAAACCACACTAACCGGCGCAACGATCAGTGGGGCGGATCGACCGCAAACAAGTTCACGATAGTATCGGAAATTATGCGCCGTATCAGGAAAACACTTGGCAGCTATCCGGTACTGGCAAAGATCAACGCCTACGACAGCAGACCGGGGGGCATGCGAACGGAGGAAGCCGTCGAAATTGCCCGGCTGCTTGAATCTTCCGGCTGCGATGCCATAGAGGTATCATCCGGGGTAGTCGAGGAAGGTCTTACAATCATGAGAGGACCGAACCCACCGGTCGAAGCGCTGTTTACGAGCAGTTTCAGGTTCAGCACAATACCTGCGATTCTCAAACCGGTTGCAGCACCGTTCATTCAATTTGCCATGCGCTCTCCGAAACCGCTGCACAGCTATAATCTCGATGCTGCCATATCGATAAAACAAGCTATATCCATCCCTGTCATTACCGTCGGAGGAATTCATACGCTGGAAGACATATCAGCAGCACTCGAAAACGGCTCAATGGACTACGTCTCCATGTCCCGTCCGTTCATCATCGAACCGGATATCGTCAGGAAATTCAGGGAAGGACAACAAACCAGGTCACGCTGCATCATGTGCAACTACTGCGCACTGATGATTGAGGTGGATGT
>JAKSCY010000453.1 GCA_022360355.1 Chlorobiales bacterium | reverse complement strand
GTAATCAACAAAAAGTAGAGTTAGTCGAGTTTTGAGTTAGGATAAAGATTATTTTTGAGGAATTTATAACGCCAAGCCTAAATATTGGAGAACATTCATCATAAAGATGATTATTTTAGCTAATTGAAAGAAGAAGTATCCTAGTTTGAAGATATAAATCTGATAGCCGGTCCCATCGGGCATGACCTGTCATTTACCAAGGGTTTCCTGGGCAGTGTGGTGACCCAGGGAAAGGTGGTGTTTCTGGATACCACCACAGACGAGGAGATCTGCCAGACCATTGAGGCTGAAAAGGTGACATCCATTATCTGGGTCCCTGCGCTTGCCCAGCGACTGCTCCAGTATGAAAAACTGTCTGATTACGATCTGACCAGCCTGAAAAAAATGCACAGTGCAGGGGCGGCAAGCCATCCCGACCTGGTTCACAGCGTCACCCACAGGCTGAATATGAAATTTTACAACGGGTATGGTGCCACAGAGGGAATGACAACCATAACACGGACCGTGGATGATATGGAAACCATCTGCTCAACGGTCGGCCGCCCCACATGCCCTTATGACACATATAAAACCATCGGGTTCAGTGAAGAAGAGCTGCCGTTGAATGAAGAGGGGGAGCTGGTGGTAAAGGGCCCCGGCGTTTTTACCGGCTATTACAATAACCCGGAAGAAAATGAAACAGCCTTCACAAAAGATGGATTTTTCAAAACCGGAGATGTGGCCAGGATCAATGAAGAGGGATATATCACCCTGACCGGCAGGATCAAGGAGATGATCAACCGGGGCGGTGAAAGCATCAGTACAAAGGAAATTGAAGGGCTGATCATTCAGCACCCCCAGGTGGCGTCAGTGGCTGTGGTCCCCATGCCGGATCCAAAGCTGGGTGAGCGGGCATGCGCCTATATTGAAACCACCAGCCAGGGTGATTTGACTTTTGACGATGTGATTTCTTTTCTGAAATCAAGGCAGGCCTCGGTGCTTCAGCTGCCGGAACGGGTGG
>JAKSCY010000690.1 GCA_022360355.1 Chlorobiales bacterium | reverse complement strand
CCGGCAGGGGCTGCCTCTGCATGCTTTAACAATGCAAACACGGGCACAGCTAACACAAGCAGTAATAAATTTTTAAAAAGTTTTGCGACAGCAACAAGACTTTCTGTAGCAATTGTTACCTTACCTGTTTCATAATCCGTACTTTGAGCGTATAAACAACAAATGTTACGCAAGTCATCCAAAGGATAACAACGTGGAAAAAATCATCAGCAACATTGCAAAGCATATACGTTTCCGCCTGGTTGAGGTAAACGATGCCGAATTCATCCTTTCATTGCGGCTCGATCCTGAAAAAAACAGGTTCATTTCTCCTGTCAAAGATGATATCGAGGCTCAGCGAACCTGGATTCGAGAGTACAAGAACAAGGAAAAAAACGGTGAAGAATACTACTTTATCATTGAAAGCAAAGATTCTGAAAAACTTGGCACCATAAGACTATATGATTTTCGGGGGGATTCTTTTTGCTGGGGAAGCTGGATACTGCGACATGATGCGCCGGCCTATGCTGCGATCGAATCCGTACTTTGCATCTATGAAATTGCGTTTTCCAGGTTGGGCTTCATGCAGTCTCATACTGATGTCCGAAAGGGGAATGTCGCCGTCAAGAATTTTCTCGTGCAGTTCGGCGCGGTTATTACTGATGACGACGACATCAATTACTATTTCAGAATGACGAGGGAAACGTTTGAAAAGACCAGACAAAATTACAGGCGTTTTCTTGTCGAGAAAAACTGACAGGTACGACGGTTTCATAATCCTGTCAGGGTATACAGGATAAAGATATACTTCTATGTGCGGTATTGCTGGATGGTTCAATGCACCCAGGGACAAGCATCAGCTTGAGTCCATGCTTCATTGCATCAATCACAGAGGCCCTGAAGGATCCGGCATCTACGAAAACGAACATGTCAGTTTCGGCAATACACGTCTTGCGTTTGTAGATCTGGCACAGGGCCAGCAGCCCCTCTCGAATGAGGATGGCACTATCTGGCTGACATGCAACGGAGAGATTTTCAATCATAGCGAACTGCGCCAGAAACTTTCAGGACGTCACAGGTTCCGGACAGGTTGTGACGTCGAAGTCATACTCCACCTTTACGAAGACCATGGAACGGAAGGCTTCAAACAGCTCAACGGACAGTACGCTTTTGCCCTGTGGGACAGCACCAACCGAAAATTCATCCTCTGCAGAGACCGCCTGGGCATCTGCCCTTTATATTTTACGTTTGACGGAGAGACATTGTACTTCGCTTCTGAAATCAAGGCGATCCTCTGCGTTCCTGAAATCAGGCGTGAACTCGACCTGGCGACCCTTCAGGACATCTGGACCTTCTGGACTCCCGTACCCGGAAAAACGATCTTCAAAAACATACAGGAAGTCCTTCCTGCGCATTTCATGACGCTGGAACCGGGAAGTTGCGAGACAAAAAGCACATGCTACTGGCATCTGGATTTCACTGAACAAAGCTGGACCGAGGACGCGGCCCTCGAAACTTTTACAAACCTGTTCGACGATGCCGTCAGAATCCGGCTCAAGGCTGACGTCCCGGTCGCCTCGTACCTGAGCGGTGGCATCGACTCCTCCATGATCGGAGCATTCGCCAACAGGTACGGCTCCGAGCTGCATACGTTTTCAATCACGTTCCAGCATCCCGATTATGACGAAAGTGAACACCAGTTGCAGGTTGCGCGCTATCTCGGCACAACGCATCATGTCACGCGGTGCACTGCAGAAGACCTTGCTTCCGTTCTGCCAAAAATGGTCTGGCACACAGAACTTCCACAGCTTCGAGCAGGCCCTATTTCCATGATCCCCTTATCACAGAGTGTCAACACACAGGGCCTGAAAGGTGTTCTTACCGGAGAAGGAGCCGATGAATTTTTCATGGGTTATGATATTTTCAGGGAAACCGCCGTAAGAAGGTTCATGGCACGCGACCCTGACTCTCTCATGAGACGTTCTCTGGTACGGCGTCTCTACGAATACCTTCCTGACAGGAAACAGTTCAGGGGCCTGGAGCTTGCCCTCCAGGAAGGTCTTGACAAAACGGACAACATGTTTTTCAGCCACCTGTTTCGCTGGAACAACACCGCCAGGCTCCAAGGCTACTTTCTGCCGGAAATACGCGAGGAACTCGGTAACAGACCTGTCGAAGAGCGCCTCGCCCATTTGCTGCCGCCGGGCTTTGAAGAGTGGCGTTCACCATCGAAAGCGCAAACTCTCGAAATCATCACTTTTCTGACCCCCTACCTGCTTTCATCACAGGGGGATCGCGTGGCAATGGCGAACGGCATCGAAGGACGCTTTCCCTTTCTCGACCACCGCATCGTGGAGTTCGCCAACACACTGCCCCAGTCACTCAAGCTGCGCAGTTTGCAAAGGGATAAATATATTGTCCGAAAGACCGCTGAGACATGCCTCCCTCCTGACATCGCCAAACGCCCCAAGTTCCCGTACAGAGCACCGATTCAGGATATTTTCAGGAGCAATGCTTTTGCCGGACTCAGCGACCTGCTTTCGGAAGAAAGCCTCAAAGAAACAGGAATTTTTATCCCCAGGGCTGCAGGAAAGTTGCTCACCAAAGCTCTCGCGGGTACCATGAGCAGTGAAATGGAACAGATGGCCTTGATGGGAATTGTTACCACACAACTCTGGCACCACCTTTTTATCAAAAACAATTTACCGGAAAACTAAACAGACAAGCCATGTTCACCGACTTCAGCCCATCGAACGAGGCGGACCGCCTCATATCCTGGATACAGGACTCCTGCTACAAAACCCTGAAACGTGACGGCGGTGTCATCGGCGTCAGCGGAGGTATTGACTCGGCAACCGTCCTGTACCTTGCAACAAAAGCGCTCGGGCCGGACCGTGTCATCGCGGTTCTCCTCCCCGACAGAGACTCGAGCCCCGACAGCGAGACACTCGCCACTGACATGGCCGAGCGCCTCGGCGTCACAACCGTTACCGTCGATATCACTGCGGGCCTCAACGGCTTCGGCTGCTATGACGCCAGGGACGGAGCCCTGAAACAGGCTGTACCCGATTTCGATCCTGAACAGGACAAGTTCAAGATCGTTCTTCCCCAGAACCTTCTCGGTGAGGCTTCGCTCAATGTTTTCAGTGCGGTCATTATAAAACCTGACGGTCAGCAGATACGAAGACGGCTGACTCCCACACAGATAAACGAAATCGTTGCGGCTTCCAATCTCAAGCAGCGTTCAAGAATGACGGTACTTTACCATGAAGCGGAAAGACGCAACTATGCCGTCGTAGGCACCAGCAACAAGAACGAACACGATCTCGGAT
>JAKSCY010000382.1 GCA_022360355.1 Chlorobiales bacterium | reverse complement strand
TCATTCCGAGCGCAGCCGAGGAATCTCCTCCCAAATTCTCAGCTGACTGATAGCACGCTTTCCTGGATTCGTTCTCGATTAAGGAGATTTCTCCGTGAGCCTGTCACACGATCGCATGATTCACTACGCATTCGCGTAGTCCACTCCTGTCGAAATGACGTAGGGACTGGCGGCAGCAGTTTGCCGTATGAGATCAAAAATGCAAAACAGCGCAGAGCGTTGTGAAGAAACGATCCTAATCCCCTCCCCCAACAGTTACTGAAATGAACGTGTTCATTTCAGTGGCTTCAACAGCGTTGAGACTGCGTCTTGTTCGCAGCCCAAAAAGACAGACACTCTTCTTCGAAAAGCGTCAGGATCAGAGTTGCCGTACTAGATTCGCGCTTTTAAAAAGGTGTTGAAAAAGCCCTGTACCCGATCGGGCACAGGGCTGATATTTATCGTTGTGATGAAAATGAGTTAAAAGTAAATGCCAGGGGTTACGACTCTATACAGGGAAACTTCACTTCGACATCGGAAGCTTCATCTTCCCAATCAAACTTCAAATAGTTATCCTCTCCTCCGCACACTTCCCTGAAAATCCTTGGAATGCGTGGATCAGTTACATGAAGAATAACTTCCGTTCCCCGCTCTCTTCTTCCCGCAACAATTCCTTCTCTTCTGAGAACCGCAAGATGCTGAGCAAGGGAAGACTGTGGAATATCAAGCAAGCGTGAAATTGTTGTCTGAGTACTGGGTCGCCTGATCAAACCACAAACAAGTTTCAGGCGTAGAGGATGTGCCAGGGCTTTGAAAAGTCCTGCCGCTTCCTCGAACTTCTCTTCCAGCATTACTTTTTCGTCTAAAACTTCTTGAGACATTAACAGCCTCCGGATGGTTTTTTCTTCTTCTTACCGGTCGTTTGTATCTGTGGCATCGGAGCACTGATCTTTGGCGCCGAAACGGCTGCACCGGTAAAATATGCATAGAACGCCTGACGCACCTTGAAGTTCTCCATCTCCGATGGATTGCTGCCTTCAGGAGACACAGGTTCCGTCAGGATCTCTTTTTTCCAGGCATTGAATCCACCTTTAAGGATAAGTGCTCGAAAACCTTCTGGCAAGGCGATTGAATTGCCCGATTCGCCATTTTCATCCACCAAAATATAGATCCTGTGTTGCAACCGGTTATCGTTCCAGTAATTGACATTTTGGACATTTTCTTTCAGAACGTTTTCCGAACCGGGTATGGATTTCTCGGCAAATTTCTCTTCGGTCCTGACATCTATAACCGTGATCGGTTCAGATTTCTCAATGACCATCTCTGCCAACTGCAATGGAGTGACTTCCTGATCCGGAGAATACGCTTTTAGAGCGGGTGCCGAGCCACCAAAGGGAACAACAAAAATGACGGCAAAAACGACAACGATCATTGTCATGGCATACCGAAGTTTCGGCGAATTTGTCGGCAGCGTATCAAGCTTTCCCCAGCCGGCGAATTTGCCCTCGATCCATTCAGCGAAGATGAACATAACGCCTGCAAAAACAGTAATGATCAGAGCCAGGAGCGTCGGTTCAACCCCAAACAAATCGCTGAGTAACACCCGGCCGAAATCACCAGAGGTATGAAACGCCTGCAGCTCCGGTGTGTAGACAATGCCAAACAGGAAGATACCGGCGGTGACGCCGATGATGGTGAGCAGTCCGTCGATTTTGCCCGATGCAAAAGCGACTATGGATGTGCCAGGGCAATAACCGGAGATAATAAAACCGGCACCTAGCAACAATCCGCCCGCCAACTGCGGCCAGAGAAATGTCGGATTGATATACATCGCATCCAGGCTGAGGAATCCCAATTTTGCCAGTCCGAACAAGCCAACCATCGCAGTGATGATAGCAGTGAACATGACTTTGAAAACGGTCATGTCATACAGGTAAAACTGAGCGGCCAATTTGCGAGAACTACCAAATCCGCCTCGTTGCAGCGAAAATCCGAATCCAATACCAATAAAAACAGCCAGAACAAGGCCGATATCAAGGCCGAAAAGTCCATTATTCAGAAAAGGTGCGTTCATAGCCATTGCCTCCGTAAAAACCATGCCAGCGCATAACCGCCGCCGAAAACTGCAAACATAAATACCCACGAACCGGCAGCGAGAGTCGCACCTCCTGTCAACGCCTGGCCGGATGTACAACCGTAGGCCAGCCGGGCGGCAAATCCCATGATAATTCCACCGCCCAGAGC
>JAKSCY010000107.1 GCA_022360355.1 Chlorobiales bacterium | reverse complement strand
CGCTGCTCGATGCCTTTGAAAAGGTCCTAGTTCGAAGCGGCATCCGGAAACTCAGCGTTAATTCCATCGTCGAAGCAGCACGCGTCAGCAAACCGCTGCTGTATCGTTATTTTGGGGATCTGCCGGGACTGGTCCGTACCTGGGCAGCCCGACGGGCATTTAGTCGCAGCCAGTCCGGCGAAGGCACTGAAACCCGGATACCCATCGTTGATGATGGAGACTTTCACCGGCAAATTGCCGGCGATTTAATCGCCAGTGCCAACGCCCTTCGTTCGAGCCCAGTCACCCTGGAGCTGCTTGCGGAGGAGCTCACCGCAAATTCGGATATATCCGAGGCGTTCCAGGAAGCGCGTGGAGAACAGGGGCGTTTCTTTCAGAAGGCCATGCTTACGGATGAACGCTACGTACAGCCGGAGAACCGTCGGTTGATCATCATTCTTTATGCCGCCATCACCTATCTCGCCATGCGTTCCCGGCGCTCTCCCCGGTTTATGGGACTGCGCCTGGATACCGATGAAGGTTGGGAGGAAGCACTCGAAATGGTTCGGGGCATTGTCATGCAGCCTGGGAAGTAAACCGCTATGAAGAAGTATGATCTTCTGAACTACAGCAGATTAGTTAATTTGGCCAGATTCCTTCCGTTTCTTCTGGTCATGAGTTACTTGCCCGCGACAGCGCAGATCAACAACCCCGCCTATGCGGATTATTTTCTCATCGGCCAATTTGGCGAAGTCTGCACCATGTGCGAGGTGACTGTGCTCTGCGAGACCGGCAATGCGCCGCCTGAGCATTCCGGAATACCGAATGATGGCGACTTCACAATCTATCACTTGCAGACGCGGACGTTCTGGTCGCAGGTGTCTCCGATCTGGGAATGGTTTATGTCCAACATAAGTACCGAATCGCTAGCCGCTCAAGGGCACACCCGGCCAGTTCATGTGTATGCCGTAAGTGATGGACAGTGGTCACCAATGCGGATTGTGGAAGCCCGTCTCATACTGGACCCCGGTATTCTGAATTTCGGCGATACGATAATCGATCGGGTTAACCGTCAGTGGCTAGATGT
>JAKSCY010000510.1 GCA_022360355.1 Chlorobiales bacterium | reverse complement strand
TTTTTGACTTTCCTATTCCCCGCTATCATACTCTTCCTTATCGGTTGTTGCGTCGGTCATGCGTATGGGGTAGTCTCCGGTAAAGCATGCAGTGCAGTAGCTGTGAGTTTCATGCTCAAACCTCGGTGCGCTGTTCAGCATGCCCTGAAGTGAAAGGTATTTGAGCGAGTCGACGCCGATATACTTCCGTATGTTTTCGATTTCCTCGTCATTGTCTTTTGCATCGGCGAACATATAGGTCAGCAACTGGCCTTTTGTAGGGAAGTCCATACCGTAGAAGCACGGGTTGGTTATCGGGGGGGAACTGATATGGAGGTGAATTTCTTTAGGGCCGGCTTCACGGATAAGCTTGATAAGCATCTTCGCAGTTGTTCCGCGTACAATCGAGTCGTCGATGACGACGATCTGGCGGTCCTGAAGAACGCCGCGAATGATGTTGTATTTTGAACGGACCTTGATTTCCCTGCTCTCTTTGCCCGGCTGGATGAATGTTCTGCCGACATAATGGTTGCGGATCAGGCCGTGCTCGAACCGTGCGGGACGGCTGATCTTGTTGCTTTCGCGAACAAAGCCGAGAGCTGCTGTGTTGGATGAGTCGGGTACGCTGACAACGATCTGGTGTTGGTCGTCGTTGGGATGTTCAACCATGGACTCACGTGCAAGACTTTTGCCAAGGTTGCGGCGCACCTTGTCGACGGAATGGTTGAAGACAAGGCTGTCCGGTCTGGCAAAGTAGACATACTCGAAAATGCAGCGAGCCTTGCGTTTTGAAGGGGGGAGAAACAATGATGAAGGCTTGTGGTTTTTGGCCGAGAACTTGTCTATAAGAAGAATTTCACCCGGTTCGATGTCGCGAAGGTAATCAACCGACAAAATGTCAAACGCACAGGTTTCGCTTGCTACGTAATAGGTGGCTTCCTTGGTTTCGGGATTGGTCTTTTTTCCAAGAGCAAGGGGCCTGACACCATATGGGTCACGCGCAGCGATAAGCTGGTCGTTGGCAAGGATGACAAGAGAAAACGCACCCTGTACCTGGCGCAAGGCATGGTAGATCTGGTGAAGCGGTTCCTTTTCCTTGCTCAATGCTGCAAGATGAGGGATGATCTCGGTGTCGGACGAGGCCTGGAAGATGACACCGCGTTCGGTGAGCTCCTTGCGCAAAGCGCGTGAGTTGGTAAGGTTTCCGTTATGAGCTATGGCAAGGTTTCCTGAGCGGTAAGTCAGGGAGAACGGCTGTATATTGCTTGCTGATTTTGACGCGCCTGTAGTAGAGTAGCGGTTGTGGCCTATGGCTGCATAGCCCGGCATTTTTTTGAAGATTTCCGGGTCTTTGTAGACTTCGGACACCAGACCCATCCCTTTGTGCTGGCGGTAAACCGTTTTCTTTTTCTTCTCGTCGTATCCGGCTACAACGACACCGGCAGCTTCCTGTCCTCTGTGCTGGAGGGAGTATAACCCATAGAATGCATCTTCTGCGGGAGTTTTAGAATTATAAACACCGAAAACTCCACACATAATGTTCTTCCCTATGTTAAGATTATGTGAACTCCTTGCCCTTAAATTTGCCAATAGAAGGTAAAATACCAAGCGCTAATTGTAAAAATATTTTTCTGTGAGAGGCAAAGAAGACAACCGTTGGCCTCAACGGCAAAAGGGTACTCATTTGTTGCGGGTTAATAGAAAATCACACGATGAAATGATCAGGTTAAGGACTATTTTGATAGTTATCGGACAAGGACTTTGAAATTTTACAGATCCAATCAATATGGTTTTAGAAGCAAAAAAAACGGCATCGCCTCCATCCATATGGACCTGGCTCACGATTACCTTTTTATGGGGAACGGTTTTTTTTATTACTTCGGTTCTGATGCTGAACATTGCAGGTGCATGGCTTGAACAGGGATTTTTTAATCCGGCATGGTCTGAAATTTATTCGGTATACGCCGTTTATTTTTTTGTGCTGTTGTTTTTCGCTTTCTCTGCAATGTTGGTGAAAAACAAACTGGATCCCAGAGGAGAAAAACAGACCAAGCGCCAGCAGGAGGTTGTCGGCGGTAGACGGGAGGTTGTTTTTGTATCGCTTGCAGGCAGTATCGCTACAAGCTTTTTCTTTACTGTACTGACAGCGCTTGTTTTTCTCTTTTCAAAAACGCTTGTTGGTATGACAATGGAATTAACGATTCCTGTTGTACTCGTTGCGGCATTGATGAATATAGGTGCCGG
>JAKSCY010000745.1 GCA_022360355.1 Chlorobiales bacterium | reverse complement strand
CCATTGATGGTATTGCGTCTGGCGGTGGTAGCATTCATTGTGCAACGCAGCAAGAAATTAAAGTCTGACAATCACATGCAGTGGAGCGGACCTGCTGCTAAAGTGTGACGTTAGCGACAACAAAGAAACATATGATGAAAAATCGGCACATTGTTCTGACAATCAGCGTGTGTCTGATGTTTTTAGGAGTATCTTCTGCGGCCTCAGCAAAGGCACCGCACTCCTACCCTGATCTATTCGAGGAGATCGTCGAGATCGTCGAGGAACATTTTTATAATCCTGCTCAGATTAATCAGGATTTCCCATCCATCAAAGATGCTTATCGTAAACAACTGCCGCAAGTTTCTACCCCGAAAGCATTTTCCACCTTTGTGAATGCCATGCTTCGTGAGTTGAACGCCTCCCATACCTATTATTTAACGCCAGAGGATTATGAATATTATCAGTTAGCCGCCTTATTTTCTAAGATTCCAGATATTGGAGCCCTGTTTCAAGGCCGGGACGTGCTGTATCCGACAGTCGGTATTATGACCCAATCTTTCAGGGAACGAGTATATATCGTTTCTGTCCTTCCAGGAAGCATTGCCGAAAAAGCCGGACTATTGAAAGGCGATGAGATCTTGTCTGTCAATGGAAGCCCCTATACACCGATCGCTTCTCTACGCCCGTTTGTGGGAACCGATGTCTCGTTTGAAATCAGAAGAAAGGAGCAGGCCAAGCCTTTCAAAGTCGTTATGAAACCAGTTCTTATCAATCCCAAACAAGAAATGCTGGATGCACAAAAAGCCAGCGTCCGTATTATTAAACGAGCGGGGAAGCACATCGGCTATATTCACATCTATTCCTATGCGGGAGACGAGTACCACAAGGAATTACTCAATGCATTCGTATGGGGGGAGTTAAAAAGGGCAGATGCCTTAATCATTGATTTACGGTATGGCTTGGGGGGAGCATGGCCGTATTATCTCAACATTTTTAATCGGAATATTCCGGCCCTTGAGATGATTGGCAGAGATGGAAAGAAAACCACTGTCGATTCGCAATGGAGAAAGCCGGCCGTCTATTTAGTGAATGCGTTTAGCCGAAGCGGAAAGGAATTACTTGCATTCGGTGCCAAGAAATATCGTATGGCAACCGTAATCGGAGAACGGACACCGGGGCAGACTCTCGGAGGACGTCTATTCCCCTTGTCCAATAACGATATGCTCTTTCTTGCTGTGCAGAGTTCTTACATTGATGGAGTCAATTTGGAGGGGGTAGGTGTTGCACCAGATATCGAAGTCCCCTTTGACGTTCGGTACTGCTCTGGACACGATGTGCAACTTGAAAAGGCTGTTGAGTACCTTATTGATGGGCTCTCGAATGAGAGCAAACGTGTCAGGTGACCTGGGTGTCGATTTGATAGTAGAGTTTACTTTGGCTTCAATTAGGACTGTTTCAAGCTCGTGCCTATTATACAGGGGTTAAGCGTTTTTTAGTCATATAAAAAAGGAATGAGATTTGGCTTCAGCATGGATTACATACAACGAACTTGCTTGGACTGATGATTGGTTGGTAAACCCTGCAGAATATGAAGATGAAGTCAAGGTCTATGTTGACCTGATAAAACATATTGCGGCGGAACCTCCGCGTACATTGCTGCATTTGGGGAGTGGCTCAGGCGGCTATGACCAGATCTTCAAAAGGCATTTTACCGTAACCGGTGTAGATCTTAGTCTGGGTATGTTGCATAAAGCGCGTGCTGTACATCCTGAAATCGAATATATAGAAGGTGACATGCGGACATTGCGGTTGAACCGGCAATTCGACGCTGTAGTCATTCCAGACAGTATTGATTACATGGTTTCACCAGACGACCTGCGGAAAGCAATCCAGACTGCCGTAGAACATCTTAAAACCGGTGGTGTTTTGCTTGTCGTGGGCAAAACAGAAGCGACCTTTAAAAACAACAATTTTGCTTACACCGGTGAAAAGGATGGTGTGCATGTGACTTTATTGGAAAACAATTATGCCAGTCCGTTTCGTCCTAATACCTACGAGGCCACATTCGTGTTTTTGATTCGGCAACAGGGGGAGTTAACCATACACACGGATCATCAAGTGCTCGGTCTTTTCTCGCAAGCAACGTGGGAAAAAGTGTTTGACGATTCCGAACTCACCATGCAGAAAACAATCCTGAATAGCACCTATGACGATTATCTTCTTGGTGATGGTGAGTATACAGTTACTGTCTTCGTTGGTCAAAAAGCATGAAAAGAGAGGTTGTTGATCCGGAAAACGTCCAGTTTGGTTGTACAGAATGGTTCTGGAAAAAGCAAATCAAAGGGTAAGCGTGAAAATGGCATATGTTACTTTGACAAAAGAAAACATCGGGTCGGAGCATATTTGTTGCGCTTTTTCGGATAAAAAGAGTTCAGAAGGCTACCAGCTCAAAAAGCAGTGGTTGGCAGGAGAATTCGACAATGGTTATGTTTTTCGACGTCTTGCTGAACGTGCAAAAGTTTTTATCGAATACGGCCCGGCGGAAAAGGCATGGGTGCCGGTAACTGCACCCAATTACATGATGGTTGGATGTTTCTGGGTTTCAGGGAAATACAAGGGCAAGGGACACGGTAAAGCGCTGTTGCAAGAGGTTGTCAGGGCAGCAAAAAGTCAGGGAAAAGATGGTCTTGTAACGGTGGTCGGAACCAAGAAGTTTCATTTCATGAGCGATACCAGGTGGTTGTTGAGGCAAGGTTTCGAGATTTGCGAAAGCGTCTCTTCTGGTTTTAGCCTGGTTTCGATGGATTTCAAGAAAGTGAAAAACCAACCTCGCTTTAAAGATCCGGTCAAAAGCGGTACTTGCCCCACAAAGAAAGGTATCGTTGTTTATTATTCCAACAGATGTCCCTATTCTGAATACTATGTCAAAGAGCCATTGGTTGAAACAGCAGACAGACGAAATCTGCCGCTTAAAGTGGTCAAGCTGAAGACAATGGAGCAGGCTCAATCTGCTCCGACACCGGCTACGATTTTCAGTCTTTTTCTGGACGGCAAATTCGTGACAACGGATATCAGCGTTTGTATGGATAGTCGATTTGATAAAATTGTTGGGAAAGCTGCAGATACCGCTACCATCTCGTGATTGATTGATACGGGAAATAATCCTGTGTGTCCCTTAGGAAGATATGAAAGCCTTGATAACAGGTGCCGGAGGTTGGTTTAAGGTTTCTCAAAGAAAGTCTCCAATAAACATTAACGGAGAGGTGACATGGAAAAGGACAAATCGATGATCGGGGCTGTCAGGGATTTGATTGTCGTGCTTAGGGAAGCGATTATCATTAT
>JAKSCY010000428.1 GCA_022360355.1 Chlorobiales bacterium | reverse complement strand
GCCACCGAGGCCCTGGTGGAAAACCTCAAGGAAAGAATCCGAAGCTGTGAATTCGGTCCCGGGGAAAAACTGCCCAGTGAACAATCCCTTTTAAAGGATTACAATGTCAGCCGCCTCACCCTGAGGGAGGCCCTGGCCCGCCTGGCCGCCCTGGGCGTGATCCAGGTCCGCCACGGCAAGGGAGCCTTTGTCAACGGGAAGGTGAGCATCCCCGCCCTGGACAACGTCCTCATCCCCATGTTCCCCCAACAGAACCGGGAGCGAATGCAGGAACTTGTGGAAGCCCGAAACATCATCGAATCCGAAGTGGCGGCCAAGGTGGCGGAAATCCGGACTAAAGAAGATATCCTCCGCCTGGAAAAGCTGCTTGAATACGATGCCTCCCAAATTTCAGGCTCCGAGGTCTTTGCCGACCGGGACTACGCCTTTCACCTGGCCCTGTCTGAAATTGCCGGAAATGAATTTCTCCACGCCATGTACCAGGCCCTCTACCGGCAGATCCGATTTTTCCTCATCCAATATGCAGAGAGCATCTCCGACTGGGTGCCGGCCCTGGAGCGACATCAGCCCATCCTGGAGGCCATCCGAAACCAGGATGTTGAAAAGGCCAGAACCCTGGCCCGGGAACATGCCCGTATCTGTGCCTCCTTCATCCAAGAGTATAAAACCCGGACCAAAGCCTAGCTTTCCTAGTTTTCAATCACTGATATATCAGCCCCTTTTTCCACACCGGAGGAAGGGGCTTTTTTTATTGGATCTTTTTTTAGCCTTGACAACTCATCTGATGAGTGTAATAAGTCATACCATTGCTTGTTCAGCAGTGATATTTGTGAAAGGATCATCGAAGCAAGACCGTTAAAACAAAAGGAAAATATCCAAAGTAACCATAAAAACAAAACACCTTTAATTTACTAGGAGGCATTGATGACAAATATCTTAAATACCATTGACCCCATCACCCTTATGGGCCCCGGCCCTTCCTGCGTTGACCCATCGGTCCTGGAGGCCATGGGAAAATCCACTCTGGGCCACCTGGATCCTGCCTTCATTGGCATCATGGATGGGGTTAAGGCCCAGCTCCGCACCCTT
>JAKSCY010000681.1 GCA_022360355.1 Chlorobiales bacterium | reverse complement strand
TTTTGTGCTGTACCTTGGCGTTGAGGAATCCGCATTCGGCGGGAGACCTGTCAGCCATGTACAGATTGTTCGTGAAAGCGGCAGCCTTGGCGAAGCTAACAGCATTTTTGTTTCTGTTTCTCCGTCTGACGACAGCCTCAGAGCCCCGGAAGGTTACAGGGCAGTTACCGTTTCAACCCACAGCCGTCCTGAGCCGTGGTTCGAAGCCAGGGCCAAGGGAAAAGAGGCTTACGGTAGACTGAAGGATTCCTATATAAAAAAAATACTGTCTCTGCTTTCGCAGCATTTTATCGGCATAGAGCAAAAGGTACGCATGGTTTCTGCAGCAACACCCGTTACCTGGGAACGCTATACCGGACGGAAGCACGGCTATGTCGGCGGTTATTCCCAGACCTCTCTTTTCAACGTCAGAGGTCCTGGAACGCCGTTCAAAAACCTTTTTCTGACGGGCGACTCTGTTTTTCCCGGACAATCGCTTCCGGGTGTCGTTACCGGTGCGCGTCGTGTGGCGGATCTTGTGGAGAGAAGGTTTGGTAGTTTAGGATAGGGGGAACGCTTCAATAATTAGTTATCGATACCGAAACCCGATCCCGACCCCGATTTCCGATTTTCTTTCACGGAGTTCGCCGTCGGTATCGCTATCGGGATCGAATTGATTTGCCTTGCAAATATCAGAAACATCAACAAATCAACAATTTTTCTCGCCTTTTCTATATTGTATACATGGATACTCTGGACAAGCTGAAGATACTTTCAGGTTCTGCCCGTTACGATGCCTCGTGTGCTTCGAGCGGCAGCAGCAGAAGCGGCGGGGCAGGTACTCTCGGAAACGCTTCAACGGGGGGGATCTGTCATTCCTGGTCGGATGACGGTCGTTGTATTTCGCTTTTGAAGGTGTTGCTGTCCAACGACTGCCGTTACGATTGCGCATACTGCGTGAACCGTTCTTCGAATCCTGTGGAACGAGCAACCTTTACTGTTGAGGAGCTTGTGAACCTTACCGTCAGGTTTTATCGCCGGAACTACATTGAAGGACTTTTTCTCAGTTCGGCGGTTGTGCAGAGCCCCGACTGCACGATGGAGAGGATGGTTGCGGTGGTAAGGCGGCTCCGTGAGGAAGAGAAGTTTTTCGGCTACATTCATATGAAGGTGATTCCAGGAAGCAGCAGGGAACTGGTCAGGCAGGCCGGTTTCTATGCTGATCGACTCAGCGTCAATATCGAGCTGCCTTCCAGGGACTCGCTGAACAGGCTGGCTCCGCAGAAACAGAAAGAGTCGATTCTCAAGCCGATGGCTTTTCTCGGCGAAACGATCAGTGCGAACCGGCTTGAGAGAAAGAAAAGCCGCAAAGTTCCGCGCTTTTCTCCAGCAGGACAGAGTACGCAGATGATTGTCGGCGCAAGCCCGGAGTCGGACCACAGGATTCTGCTGCTTTCGCAGGGGCTGTATAAGAAAATGAACCTGAAAAGGGTGTATTACTCGGCCTATGTTCCGGTTAACCGCGACAGCCGTCTGCCGGTCCTTGCCAAACCTCCGTTGAATCGCGAACATCGCCTGTACCAAGCTGACTGGCTCCTGCGCAATTACGGGTTCAGCGCAGATGAAATCCTTTCGGAAGAGCATCCTTATCTTGACGAACATCTCGACCCGAAAGCTTCGTGGGCGCTTCGTCACCCGGAGTTTTTCCCGGTTGACGTCAACCGGGCTGATTATGCCGCACTGCTGAGGGTGCCCGGAATCGGTGTGACCTCCGCGAAACGAATCGTTGCAGCCCGCAGGTATGCGGTTCTGACTCCTGACGGACTGAAAAAGATCGGAGTGGTCATGAAGCGGGCAAGGTACTTTATTACCTGTTCCGGGAGACCGGTCGAGCGGTTGTTCGACAAACCGGCGCTTATTCGTCAGAAACTGCTCACAGCCGAAACCCTTCCTGCTCCACAGTCTCTGAAACAGCGCCAGATGAGTTTCTTTAAGTGACGAGTAACAAGTAACGAGTGACGAGAAAGTGTAGGATCCGATCTGTTATGAACTCTCATAAAGACTTGATCGTATGGCAGAAATCCATGTCGTTTGTAGAAGAAATCTACAGTCTTACTAAAGGTTTTCCTGATGAGGAAAAGTATGGCCTTACAGCACAGTTAAGACGAGCATCGGTGTCCATACCTTCAAATATTTCAGAAGGAGCTGCACGGCACGGAAAGAAAGAATTCGAACATTTTCTTTATATGGCGCTGGGATCTGCAGCTGAAGTTGAAACACAGCTGGAACTTGCACAGCGCCTTCATTTTGCTTCCGATTCTGCAGCTGGCCGTCAACTACAAAACATCACTGAAATAAGACGAATGATACATGGGATGATTAGTCATCTGAGTTCCAGTAAAGATTAATTCTTGTCACTCGTCACTTCGTCACTTGTCACTGCAACGATGAACCTTTACCGTTACGACGGGACAACCGAGGGACTGTTAACCGCGATTGATCATATTCTACGGCATGAGGGCGATCCGCAAGGCGTTGAGCTGAAGCCGCAACAGCAGAGCCTTTTCGATGAAGGGGTGTATATCGCAACAGATGCAGAGAGGGCTGACATC
>JAKSCY010000797.1 GCA_022360355.1 Chlorobiales bacterium | reverse complement strand
GTTGTAAAAGGTATCGGAAATCCCGGCATTATTGATAAAAACATCGAGTTTCCCGAACTGTTCCACGGTTGACGCTACCAGTTCTTCAACCTGCGTATAATCCGATACGTCACATACATGACCAAAAACACTCTCCCCGGGAAAATCACTCAGTGCCTTATCGACGCTGGCTCTGTGGCTGGACGTTATGACAACCCTGGCTCCTTCCCTTACGAAAGCCTGTGCGATGGCTTTGCCGATCCCTCTGGTCGAGCCGGTAATAATCGCAACTTTGTCGTCGAGCTTTCCCACAGTAACAGTAAAGGCAAAAGTAAAAAGGTAAAAGGCAAAAGTCTTGATTCAAACCAATGCCACCCTCACTGCAGATAATGCTTTTTATTACTTTTGACTTTTGATTTTTGGCTTTTTATTTGTCGAGCATTGCCCTGAGTTCGGGACAGGTTTCCGCGTAGGAATCGAGGGGAATACCTTTTTCAATCGCTTTCCATGCCTGGCGAATACTTGAAGCACCTGCTTTCGGTCCCATGGGGTGACCAAAAATACCCCTTCCGGGCACAAACCCGAAATCAACGCTGCCAACTTTCCGGAAAACGGTATCAAGAGTCAACGCCGAATCACTCCCTCCTGGAACAGGCAGCGTGCGCTTGAGCGATCCCATACCGTTCAGACATTCCTCGATATTTTCACGAACCTCCTGATCAGGGGTCATCATGCGGTTACCGAAGCCTGGCATGATAATAGCGTCAAGACCTGCAAGACGCTGCAACTTGGTTATGACTTTTGTATGAACACCATACTTTTCAAGGCGGGAAAATGCCGCAATAAACGGGAAATGCCCTATCAACGGTACTTTGGTATGCTTGCGAAGCATTCTCACCGCGCTGAGTCCGACAGGCAAAGCGTTTATCAGCAAAGCGTTTGCACCATTCGCCACGGCAATATCGTGCTGCTCCACCATCTTATCAACCTCGTCAGTGATGTTGGCGAGGTATATTTTTTTATCCCCTGTCTGCTTTTCTGCTTCAAGTCTGGCTTTGCCAAGAAGTTTTGAACGTACTTCCGTCGTGGACCAGGCAACATCGGCAAGCATCTCGTCATCTTTTGCTATATCGAGTCCCCCAAGCCAGCTTTGATAGGCTATCTCCGCAAAATGCACGGGCTGCAGACCGATATTGGGTTTCACTACTCCGAAAAAAATCGGCCTGTTGTATGCACCAAGCATGTCGCGAATGCCTTCGATACCGAATTTCGGTCCCTCGAATCTGGCAAGGTAGCTGTCGGGAAAAGATATATCGAGCAGCTTTACCAGGGGTATGCCCGGAGTAAAGTACGTGCCCTCGCCACAGACAGCCGTCATCAGATTCGGGAGCTTGGGGCCGAAATTCCCGTGTGGATGCGCTATGGTGACCCGGCAGGCATGAATTTTACCGGTAGCGGCATGTTCTACCGGATAGCTGAGTTCCGGTAATTCTTCAAGAACTTCCCAACTGAGCACTTTCGCACCGTACAACTCTCTGAAATCCTCATCAACGCCGACCCTGCTCCATTGGGCCGTGGACTGTTCGCTGCAAAAATGGGCCAGCGTTTCCCTTATATCACCTACACACTCAAGGTAATACTCAAGCTCAAGGTAATCAGACATGCTGAGCTGATCCCTTTCCGCAAAAAAACCGTTTATATCCTCTGCATTCATAGTACGTCTTTCAGGTACTTCAAATAAAAGACCTGCGAGTGTCTGCCTGTTATTCTGCCGTTACTCTCGCTCACCCTTCAGCCTTGATACTGTTGAAGTAGTCAAATGCTTCTTCGGGTGTCATGTTTTCATGAACGATCCTGTTAACCGCCTTCATCATTGCAACCGGAGCTTCGCTCTGGAAGATGTTTCTTCCCATATCAACCCCGGCAGCTCCTTCCTGAATCGCCCTGTAAGACATGGTAAGAGCGTCAAATTCGGGAATTTTTTTCCCGCCCGCCATTACTATCGGGACCGGACAGGAAGCAACAACCGTATCAAAATCTTCAGGCACATAGTAGGTTTTGACGATCTGGGCGCCGAGTTCCGCGCAGATCCTGCAGGCAAGACGAAAATACTTCGCATCCCGGACCATATTTTTGCCAACAGCGGTAACGGCCATGACCGGTATGCCGTAACGATAGCCCCAGTCGACAAGTTTTGTCATGTTGTGGATCGAGCGTGTCTCGAATTCACCGCCAATAAACACCTGGAGGGTAATGGCCGCAACGTTCATACGGATGGCATCATCAATATCAACGGCTATCTGCTCATCGGAAAGTTCCTTGAGAATGCTCGGACCGCCGCTGCTGCGCATGACAACCGCTTTGGTCAAGGTCGGCGGCACTGTTGTCCGAAGAATCCCTCTCGTCAACATGATAGCATCAGAGTACTGCATAAGCGGTACAATGTTGAGATCAACACGCTCGAGCCCCGTTGTCGGGCCCTGGAAATAACCGTGATCGATTGCAAACATAACGGTCTTTCCGGTGTCCGGCCTGAAAATCCTGGATAAACGGTTTTTCATCCCCCAGTCCAGAGCACTGGCGCCCTTTAGAAAGAAACCATGAGTATCTACCGGGACGTCGGTAAAATAATTTTTTTCCTGTTTTCCCTGGTCTGCTTCCGGCATAGTTACACTCCTCTTATGCGTTTAGATAAATGGTGTTTTCTTGTTGTTATCTGAGTGCGGCCGCTATGTTGCCGCCATCTACTGTTGTAATTGAACCTGTTGTTTTTTTCTCAAGTGCGAGATGGACAAATGCATCGGCAACATCTTCAGCAGTAACCTCGAGCTTGAGAAGATTACCTGCCATATATTCACGGGCACTCAGTCCCCGGGCTTTCGAGCGTGACGAAATCATATCCTCGTTCAGGAGTCCACTGCGAATCCGGTCGGCATTGATACCGTTGGCACGGATTCCGTCACGGCCGTGGTCAAGTGCATACTGGCGAACAAGAAACAGTGTCGCAGCTTTGGCAAGACCGTACGGCCCGAAATCGGGGCCGGGGTTAACCGCCTGTTTGGAAACATTGTACAGCAGGTTTCCACCTATCCCCTGCTGCCTCATGATAGCAACAGCCTCTTGTGAAATCGCCTGGTGTGAAAAGAAATTGAGTTCAAAGCTTTTTCGCAGCACTTCATCAGCAACATCACCTATCCTGCCCTGCAAAGCTGCTCCGACGTTGGATACAACGATATCGATTCCCCCAAACCTTCGACAGATCTTTTTGAAAGCCTCTGACACAGACTCACGATCTGTAACGTCGCAGACAATGGCAAGTGTATCGGGGCCGAGTTCCTTTTCCGCTTTTTCGAGACTCTCTCCGTCGAGATCCAGAATTGCGATTTCCGCTCCTTTATCCCTGAACGCCCTGGCTGTTGCCAACCCTATAGCACCTGCAGCTCCGGTAACCATGGCCACTTTTCCGGCAAAAACATCATGTTGGTATCTCTTTACCTTGGCCTGCTCCATATCCCAGTACTCTACACCGAAAACCTCGCTTTCACTGATAGACTCGAAACAACCTATCGATTCCGCCTGAAGCACCGCTTCTGTCGTGATTGTCGCAATGTCAGCGGTAATACGGGCGTCCCGAAGGGTCTTGCCGAGGCCAAACAACCCAAGCCCGGGAACCAGTACAACCCTTGGTAACGGATCCAGCATCTCAACGTCTATACCGGATGCGGCATGCTGCCGCTGGAAATAGGCTGTATACTCCTTTTTATAGCTTTCCACAGCATCCTGAACACTCTGTCTGAACCCGTCCGGATTCGTTGCATCGGGGGGAGGCAAAATCAGAGGAAGGTTCTTTGTTCGAATAATGAAATCCGGCGTCATGGTGCCCTTGCGGGCGAGGGTTTCAAGGTCGTCACTGTTGACATATTCCATGATCTCGGGAGAACTCCTGAAATCAAGAATAAAACTGTCATAATCCTTGCTGTCCGGTTCTTTTTCAAGAGCACATGCGCCCCTGACCATGACAGCGACTTTTTCAACCGGAAGAAGTTCCTCCGGCAGCTCGATCGAAGGAAATGTTTTCCTGTCCGCCTGTTCAATCCTTTCTTCAAGTTCCGAAACCGAGTCAATCATCAGGTCATACGCTTCTCTGGACGTGTCCGCGAAAGTCACCAGCCCATGCTTCAGCAGCACCAGCCCTTCCACGTCTCTGTTTTCAGCATAGACCTTTTCAGCCGAACGGGCCAGCTCGAGACCCGGCCTCATGTAGGGAACGATCCCCAATCTGTCACCAAATACCTCCCTGCTGAGCCTATCCCCGTCATGCTGGTTGGTTAGAGTAAGCAGGGCCTGGGAATGCGTGTGATAGATGTATTTATGAGGCAGAAAAGCATGGAGCAGGGTTTCAATAGAAGGTGTCAACCCGTTTCTCACCATATGATCGGTCAGACTGAAAAGGTTCAGGAACAAAAAGTTTTTCAGTTCCCTGTTGGAAAACCTCTTGAGATCCTCATCGGTAAGGCTGCCCCCGGAAAGGATCATCTGCAGCAGCTTCTGGAGAGGCTCAATCCTGACAGGGGTAAAATCATACGCCGTAACATCGGCAAGATCAACACCGCTACCTTTTATAAAAAGTACATTCACCTTGTTACCGATAACGTCGGTAAGCTGGCTTTTTACAGATGTATTGCCTCCTCCATGCATAACCAGCCGGCTTTCCCTGCCGAGCAGGCGGGAAGCATAGACCAGTTCAGCAAGTTCCCGGGGCAGTTGGGTATCTGCTTCCAGCTCAGCCATTGTTGTAGTAAAACCGGTTTCTTCCCAGAGGTTTTGCATACAAAAAAACGTCTAATGTCTGAAGAGGCGTAAATTGCTAAAGAATATCGACATGTAAGGCTTTGAATATAGCAAAAACCTGAAACCCTGAAAACCCCGCGTTTCGGGTGTTCCATTATTTTTCCAGTTGTTTTTAACTTCCGGGTAGCAGAAAATGGGAAACAGACCGCCAACCAATCGACATGTCTGAGAACCCGGACAAAAAAGCATTCGACCTTGCCGTTCGCTGCCTCGGTAACCGGGAGCATTCTCGCAAGGAAATCATCACCAAACTCGAGCGGCGACAGTTCAGCCTGGAAGCCATCGAAAAAACTCTTGAAAGGCTTGACGAACTCGGCCTTCTTGACGACTGGTCGTTTGCCGTACATTACGTCGGCAGCAGGTCAAGGAAAAAACCGTCAGGGCGATACAAGTTGCGGTATGAATTGCTTCAAAAGGGTATACCGGAAGAAATTATCGAAAAGGTTCTCAGCGAGTACGATAATAATGCCCACTGCCTGGACGCAGCCCTGAAAAAGCTCCCCTTTCTCAAAGGAGACGATCATTACAGGAAGAAAAAAATGTATGCGTTTCTGATGAACAGGGGATTTGACAGCCAGACGATCCGTGAAACGCTTGATCAGCTCTTTCGTACCTGAGCAACTGCCTCCTGCAAAAGGCACTGTTTATCGAGCCATCTCGCCATCAAGCTGTCCGGCTCTTCAGGTTTTTACTTTTGAATTTTCCTTTCACTCACCGCCTTGATTGACAAGCGTCCCGACCGCCTCGCCGTTCAGCAAACGGCCAAGGTTCCCCTCCACATTCATATTCATTACTACAATGGGAAGAAGGTTCTCCCTGCAAAGTGTTATGGCCGTCAAGTCCATAACTCTGAGGTTGTTTTGCAGCACATCGAGGTATGATATGTTTTTATACATTTCT
>JAKSCY010000299.1 GCA_022360355.1 Chlorobiales bacterium | reverse complement strand
TCGGCTATGCTGAGTCTTCTGTACGGAGGCTTCAGACTGATTTCATGACCGAGAAATTCTGTTGAATCACTGTTGTTTACCGACATGCAGGTCTGGTAGATCAACTCTTCCACCAGTTCCATCATCCAGTAATAATCCTTATAGGCGACGTAAAGTTCTACTTGTGTGAACTCAGGGTTATGGAAGCGGTCAATCCCTTCGTTGCGGAAGTCCTTCGCGAATTCAAACACGCCGTCAAATCCTCCGACGATGAGGCGTTTCAGGTAAAGCTCATTGGCAATCCTGAGATAGAGTTCCATGTTCAGCGCGTTATGGTGTGTGGTGAACGGCCTTGCCGCCGCTCCACCGTAGACGGGCTGAAGGATCGGTGTTTCAACTTCGAGGTAGCCTTTGCCGGTAAAGAAGTTCCGCATGAAGGAGATGATTGCGGAGCGTTTAATGAAGGTTTGCTTTACCTCCGGGTTTACGATGAGGTCGACATAGCGCTGCCGGTAGCGCATCTCCTTGTCGCTGAATGCATCATAGGTGATTTTCTTTCCGTCCACCTCTTTCTCTTTGGCGATAGGAATAGGCCGAAGTGATTTGCTGAGCAACTGAAACTCTTCGGCATGGATGGAAATTTCACCGGTTTTGGTGCGGAAGGTGTATCCTTTTATACCGACAATATCTCCAATATCGAGCAACTTGAAAACCCGGTACGCTTCTTGTCCGACATCGTCTCTTTTGATGTAGATCTGGATTTTTCCTTCCTTGTCCAGAATGTGAAAGAACGAAGCCTTTCCCATTTTTCTGATAGTCATGATCCTGCCGGCAACCGATACCGTTTCAGGTTTCTGCTCCTGGTAACTATCTATAATTGATTGTGAATATGCCGTTACATCGAATCCGTAGGGGTAAGGATCAATGCCTTCTTCAGCAAGTTGGCGACGTTCTTCCATACGCCTTTTCATCTGGTCGTTCAAGGTTTGCAGCTCCTTTTCCTGATCAGATAGTACGTTATGCTTTCGGTTATTTTCCGGTGCTTCGGTCATGTAGGATTGTGGTTAACTATTAATGGATCACAGGTTGCCGGATAATACCTTAACCGGCAACGTGCAGTTGATACCAGATGGAAGGGATGGTGCGGAGTTTCTGGTAGAGTGACCGGTAAGCCCGCTGTGAAAAGACGTCATAGTTGTTTTCTTCGATCGCTTTGAGGATGTTGCAGTAGTTCAGGCTGCTGACCTTGACCGCAAACCGGCTGTCTTTTTCGAGCATGGGGATACCCTGTTCGGATGCATCATAGTAGCTTCTTGCGCGGGCAATCTGAAACTTGATCAATGCAACAAAGTTTTCGTTAATCTTTTTTTGCATGAACTCTTCCTGTGTATAGCCGAAACGGTCGAGGTCCTCCAGAGGAAGATAGATCCTGCCGCGGTCGACGTCCTCCCCGACATCCCTGAGAATGTTGGTGAGCTGCATTGCTATACCGAGTTCAATGGCATGGTCAAGCGCTTTTTTGTCGCAGTAGCCAAAAATTTCCGAGCACATGAGCCCGACAACCGACGCTACCTTGTAGCAGTAAACGTAAAGGCCGTCAAACGTTTCAAAAGGCTTGAAATCGATATCCATGGTTACACCGTCCATGAGGTCCAGGGGAAGCTCAATGGGAATAGTGTAGCTTTTCAGGGTATCCTGCCAGGCCATCATGATAGGGTCGTTGTTATGGTTGCCTTCGTAGCATTGATGAAGCCGGGTTTTCCAGCCAGCCATCATGGTGCTCAACTCCTCACGGGTCAGCGTGCCGTTGGTAAGCTTGTCTTCCGCAAGGTCAACCAGATCATCGACGGTTCGAAGCAGCGCATACATCGCATAAATCGGGTTGCGCTGTTTTTTCGACAGGAACCTGGTTGCAAGGTAAAATGTCTTGGCGTGATACCTGGCTATCTGACGGCAGTAACGGTAGGCGTCATCCGGCGTAAGTTCTGTATCAGACCCTCGCACAATTGTTTTTCCATTATAGCTGTAATTCATTGAAACGTTCTGCTTTGATACGCGCGGTCATCTCCGGCTTCCGGTGAAAGCAAAGAAAAAAATTGTGTAACTTTTTACGGCCTGACTCAGTTATAAGGAGTGTTGGCAAGATAAAATAAAGCACATAATATAGCAATACGTAAAGATGAACGGCTACGGTGACGTTCATACGGCATTATCTTTTTTTTATTGTTTTCACTTTCACCCAACAGGTGGGGAATGATCTCGCTATAAATATATTGTAACCGATTGTTTTTAATAAACTTACTATTATTGAGCATTTGCTGGAACGCTCAGTTTAGGATATTGTTTATCTGATATTGGATACCTACCCTTCCCAAGAAGTAACAAAAGAGCGCGCACTGCTTGTCGGCATAAGTTCTGCTCCGGAATTAACCAGAACAGTAGTAGAAGATTATCTCGATGAACTGGAGTTTCTCGCCGACACCGCCGGCGCAGAAGTGGTTTCGCGTGTCATTCAGGAACGGAAACAAAAAGATCCTGCATGGTTTCTCGGCAGTGGCAAAGTCGAAGAGATGGAGCACCTCGTTAAGGGTGGTCTGATAGATGTCGTTATTTTCGATGATGACCTTTCTCCTGTTCAGGCCAGGAACCTTGAACGTGTTTTCGGCTGCAAGGTTCTTGACCGCACCGAACTGATCCTCCAGATTTTTGCTCTCAGGGCCAAATCCTCACAAGCTAAAATGCAGGTTGAGCTTGCTCAACTCGAATATTTGCTGCCGAGATTGACGCGCTTATGGACTCACCTCTCCAAGCAGAAAGGAGGAATCGGAACAAAAGGGCCCGGTGAAACCCAGATAGAAACTGACCGTCGGCTTGTTCGCAAGAGGATTTCTTTTCTGAAAAGAAAGCTCAAGGACGTTGCGCTTCAGCATGCAACGCAGACAAAAGATCGCGCCAGGATTCCGCGTGTGGCTCTTGTCGGGTACACTAATGCCGGAAAATCGACGTTGATGAACAGCCTGTGTCCTGATGCAGGAGCCTATGCAGAGGACCGGCTGTTTGCAACCCTCGATACCAAAACCCGCCGACTCGAACTCAAGATCAACAAAGTTGTATTGCTTTCCGACACAGTCGGATTTATTCGAAAGCTGCCTCACCGGTTGGTTGAGAGTTTCCGTTCGACCCTTGATGAGGTGTTGCAGGCTGATTTCCTGCTGCACGTTATCGACGCCAGCCACGAAGGATTTGAAGAGCAGATGAGAATCGTGGTCGAAACACTGCAGGGGATAGGGGTTAACCATCAGAACATTATCAACGTTTTCAACAAAATCGATGTTGTTGAAGACAGGGAAACCCTTCGGTCGCTCCGCCGTAAATATTCTGAAGCTTTGTTCGTCTCGGCAAAACGGGGTATCAACCTTAACGCTCTCAAGGAGGCGGTCAGTAATTACGTCGCGCGGGATTATCAGTGCCGTACCCTCCGAACGCACATTTCAAACTACAAACTGATCGGCTATCTGTATAAGCACACGGAGGTGATTGACAAAAAGTATGTTGATGAAGACGTAGTACTCGAATACAGGGCTCATAACAACAACCTCAAGCAGATCGATGCCCGGATTGCAGCAACTGAAAAGGAAAGCAGTCATGTTGCTTGAGCTTTACAATACCACGCGAAGGGAGATTCCGCAGAAAAAGCTTGAAGCGATTATTGAAAGTGTCATTGAGACCGAAGGCTGCGAGGTGGGGGAGGTTGTTGCCGTGTTTTGCGGTGACAGGTTGATTCACAGGATCAACAGGGAGTTTCTCGGACATGACTATCCTACCGATACCATTACGTTCAGATATAATGCGGGAAAAGATATTGATGGTGAGCTCTATATATCTCTTGACGTAATCAATCAAAACGCCAGGCGCTTCGGAACAGGTTTCGAGAACGAACTTTTTCGGGTCACCATCCACTCCGCATTGCATTTGACCGGTTACGACGACCATGATGCTG
>JAKSCY010000818.1 GCA_022360355.1 Chlorobiales bacterium | reverse complement strand
GTTCCCGACGCGATCATCACCGCTTCTCCGAGTTGCAGCCCCGCACCCGTCTGTTCCGCCGGACAGCCCGCCGACACAAGCACCAGCGCAGCAGCCCCAACAACAATCCCCGCCAAAAGCCCCCAGCGACTGCGCACAACCCGATTCATGAGAAACCTCCATTCACCGCTACGAACGAGCCGATTCCGCTGGGTCTGGATGACCAAACTCCACTGTAACGAATCCGAACCCAATGCGGAACACCCGGCGCTCCGTTCCGTCCGCGGCCCGCCACCGCCGACTTTCGCGCCTGCGCTCGGACGGCTACACTACAGGACTATGTTCGACGCACTGAGTGACAAACTATCCAGCGTGTTCCAGGGCCTGCGCGGCCGCGGCAAGATCAGCGAATCCAACGTCCGCGACGCCATGAAGCAGATTCGTACGGCGTTGCTCGAAGCCGACGTCAACGTCCAGGTCGCCCGCGAGTTCTGCGACGCCTGCCTCGAAAAAGCCATCGGCATGGAGGTCCTCAACACCCTCCGGCCCGAGCAGGTGATGGTCAAAGTCGTCCACGACGAGCTCGTGCGGCTCATGGGACCGATCGAGACCCGCATCCCCTTCGTCTCCCAGCCGCCGACCGTCATCCTCATGGCCGGCCTCCAGGGCTCGGGCAAAACGACCACCTGTGCCAAACTCGCTCGCTACTGCATGCAGAAGGGTAAGAAGCCGCTGCTCGTCGCGGCCGACCTCAAGCGACCCGCGGCCATCGACCAGCTCGAAGTGCTCGGCCGCCAGCTTGACCTCCCCGTCTTCACCGAGCGCGACCATCAGAATCCCGTGAAGGTCTGCCGCAACGCTGTCCGCCAATCGCGCAAGCTCGATCGTGACGTGGTGATTCTCGACACCGCCGGCCGGCTGGCGGTCGACGAAGAGATGATGAAGGAAGTGTCGCAGATTGCGAACGCGACCAGCCCGCACCAGATCTACCTTGTCATCGACGCCATGACCGGCCAGGACGCCGTCAACACGGCCAAGGCATTCGACCAGCGCCTCGAGCTCGACGGTGCCATCCTCACCAAGTTTGACTCCGACACCCGCGGCGGCGCGGCCCTCTCGGTCAAAAACGTCACCGGCAAGCCGATCAAGTTCATCGGCGTCGGCGAGAAGCTCGACGCGATTGAGGAATTCCACCCCGACCGCATCGCCAGCCGTATCCTCGGCATGGGCGACGTGGTTTCGCTCGTGGAGAAGGCCAGGAGACGTTCGACGCCGAGCAGGTCGCCAAGACCCAGGAGAAGATGGCCAAGGGCCAGATGGGTCTGGACGACTTCCTCAGCCAGCTTGAGCAGGTCCGCAAGATGGGCTCGATG
>JAKSCY010000769.1 GCA_022360355.1 Chlorobiales bacterium | reverse complement strand
GGCACGAAATTACCGGTGAGGTTCGGCGCGCTCTTGGTTTGGGAAGAAAGAGCAAAACCGAATATGTCAAAGTTGCAGAAAACAGTCACGATCTCGGCATCGTACCAGTTGTTATCCTCAATGATCTGTTGAGCGATGAAGATTCCCTTGTCGGTAGTCCCAGCTTGCTTGACCCGTGTGAATTGTCTATTCAGTTATTCAATCAGACAAGCTGGTATGACCAACTTCTCTACAAGACTAACTACAGTACACTCGCAGCTACTCCATTTAATGGATCAAGCGAAGAACCGGAAATAATAGTCGGGGCAGGGGACGTCTTTTGGGTTCCCGAAGGTGGCGAGATGCCCAAATGGATTTCACCCGATACTGCACCGGCTGAGGTTTTTGAACGTAGATTGAACAATCTGCGACGAAGGATCTATGAACAAGCCGAGCTCGATGCCGGGCTCCAGAGCGATTCGTTGCGTGAACTCAGCGGGGAAGCCTACGGGCACAGGACAAAGCCGGTTGAGGATATGGCTCGCCGTCTTGGAAAAAACCTGGAATCTTTCGAAAACAATCTGGATACCATAATGATCAGGTATTGGGAGGGCAATGCCGATTTTATCCCCACAGTGGTCTATCCGAAAAGATATGGTGTGAGAGCAATTAGAGATGCTCTCGTTGAGTTGAGCGCAGTTGAAAATTCAGTTTCCCTGCCGCAGGAAGTCAAATCGATTCTGGCGTCAAAAATTGTTTTCACAGAGGGATTTGCGGAATTGTCCGATGAAGAACAGGATCAACTTGAGCAAACGATTAGAGATTATGATCCTCTGGAATCTGAAGCAAGGCGCGCCATTCTTTTCGAAAAACTGAGAAATGAGACAAATAAGAATGAAAATGACTCCAATGGTGTTGAAAGCCCATGATCCGACTAAAAAGCAATGGAGATAAAATAGCGAAATCCCTTGCAACTCGACTTGGAAAACAAATCAACGCAAGAGTACATAAAATTCTTCCGCAATTGGGAGACATCGTCATATCGGAAATTAAAAAAAGGACATTGGCTGGCGTTGATAAAGACGGAAAACCATTTCCCGATTACAGTCCGGAGTATAAAAAGATCAAGCACAATAAACCAGGTGGAATCAAAGCCATCGGAGGTTCGCTTCTGAACAGGATGGTCACAAGGAAAGTGGGCAACAAAGCAATAATAATTGAATTTTCCGGTCCCGGAGCGGGGAATTTAAGCGCGAGCCGGCTGGCAGCAATTCATCAAACCGGCCAGGGAAAGATGCCTCGTCGGGCGTTCTTTGGAATGAAGCCTGGCAGTTCCGAAGAACGGCGGATAATAAACGCCGCCAAAAAGTTGTTCGGACAAAAATTCTCGCTAAAATGATTTTGACCAGGAGATAAGGAATCAATGACTAAAGAAGACGCTGCTGAATCGGGGAATGAATCTGTCGATGAGAGAATCCCTGATGAACAGAATGAAAAAATGGTAGCCATGCCATTGCATAAGTTCAAAGAACGTCTTGAGCGGGTCAAACGCAAGGTAATTAAGCAATATGGCGGCTTGACCCCTGAAGATGTGAAATCATTACATGAAAACATGGAACAGTTCGAATTGGAGAAAAAACAATGGCAAGAAGCTGAGTTCGAACATCAGGCTCAAAAAACAGAACTTGAAAAAGCTCTGGCTAAAACTGAAAACCTGAGAAAAATAGAGACGATTAGATCAGTCTTGACAAGATGCTATCTTGACAACGGAGGGCTCCCATCAGCCTTGCACGATGCTCTCAACGTGATGGAAATCCAAAACCGGGATTTCGAACTTAACTCGCAAGGAAGGGTGCTTTTCAGAAATAGTGATAGGAAAGAATCCTCTGCTGAAGATTTTGTTAAGGATTTTTTGAACATCCGCCCTCATTTTCGGCGTGCTTCTTACTCGAATGGCAGTGGCATGCCGTCAGCCGGTTCATCGGGAAGTGCAGGTATCAAAAGATTCATTGATACCGATATCCAAAGCCGGGAGGGACGGCTTGAAGCAGCACGGAAAATCGTCCGGGAGTAAGCACCTGCTCTGAACGGACCCTGCTTGACAAACGCAGGCTTGTGTGACATCTTCGATCTCTGAATTGCACGGTCCACAAACATTCGTGCATCTGGATAGTGTTCAATGGCCTCCGTAATCAAGTCTTCCAGCTCAGAAATGGAGTGCCTGAAAGTCACACGCTCCTCAAACCAGATTCTTTTGTGGCTGAGACGTACCGGTAGAGAAGTGTTCGCTTTGCTGTGTAGTGTGATGCATGTTCGGGGCAGACTGCTGTTTT
>JAKSCY010000164.1 GCA_022360355.1 Chlorobiales bacterium | reverse complement strand
GCCTGCCGCTCTTCAATTTCCATCTTGTTATAGTCTTTTTCCTGATAGATCTTCATGACTTTTGCCTGGAATGCGTCAAAGCGAGCCTTGGCTTCAGCAATTTCTTTCTGCTCTTCTTCTGAAAGACCTTGGACAATTTGTGTTTCCATCCAACTGTCGCCAGCCATGATGTCATTTACTCCATCTCCGTCCCAATCGACGATGTGCAGGAAAAGACTGGATCCCCAGGGAATGTTTTCGTCAGGCTTCTTGCCGGCTTTTAATCCCTCTTTCAGAACTTCAGCCTTGTCAAACTTTGGTTCCTCCTTGCTGCCAACATTTTTATGAAAATAAATTGAACCATTGCCATAGCCGGAGGCAATCAAGTCAAGCAATCCGTCTTTGTCCCAGTCATATGCTACGGCGGAAGCATAAGCTGCCGTGCCAAGTTCCAAATCATCCACAAGCCCTTTGGGGGCATCGAATTTGGGTTTTTCAGCGGTACCAGTATTTTCAAGCAGAACGATTGGTTTTGCTTTCTTCGTGGCAAATGCCGAGCTGATCAGGTCAAAATCTCCGTCGCCATCGTAATCGACAGGAATCGGGGTCGAATGCATATATGAAACTGCCAAACGTTGCCGTGCTTTATACGTACCGTCTGCCTCGCCATAAAAAACGAAGATTTCGCTCATTACGCTTCCGTCCTGGCTCCGAAGCTGACCCATGCCGGTGGCGCCGTCCCCGGCATAAGAGCCACTGATGATGTCCTGATAGCCGTCTGCGTTTATGTCCACAACCTGTGGAACGAATCCCATGCATCAGGAGGGCGGGATGACTGCCACGTCACCATCCACTTTCAGGTATTCGAAATCCTTAAAAACCGGATTGATAGCTGTACCATGATTACGGTAGATGCGAAGCTCACCACCTTCAAATTCGCCGATCAGCAGGTCCGGCACATTGTCACCATCCATATCCGCATAAAATGGCGCCGCATACCCGTAACCACCGATGTCAATGATTTCTCCATTTGCTTTGACTGGAATTGGATCTGCGAGTTTCGGTGCCTGCGCGAACGCTACAGTCGATACCATTACTATCAGTGCGGTCAAACAAAGTCTTTTCACGATTTACTCCTTTATGCCTTTGAATACCCAGACGTAGCCATGCATCTTCCTTTCCGGAAACTCCTCATAGACAACTGTCTGGTATTGTCTATAGGAATCGAACAACGCCTTCAACCTATTACGATGTGTAGTCTTTTCCTCGTCAGAAAGGGACTGGAAATCAACTCCTTGGGATATCTCTTTTGACTTCACCTGAAATTCTTTAAGTTTGGCTTCCGCTTCGGCAAAGCGTTTCAGATCATCCTCTGATGCACCAGCGAGTCGCTGCTCTTTGGTAAGCGTGATGGTTTTCTGGTCACCTGCCAGTAGATCGGCAACACCATCACCATC
>JAKSCY010000815.1 GCA_022360355.1 Chlorobiales bacterium | reverse complement strand
ATCGGTATTCCCTACCGTCCGGAAGATCAAGCCGTTGATCTCGACCGTCTCGGCCAGGAAATAAAACAGGCCTATGAAGACAAGATCGTCGCCCACGGCCTGCACCCCCTCAAGATCTTCATGGAATGCGGCCGCATGATCACCGGTCCCTACGGCTATCTGGTGTCGCGTGTGCTGCACCTGAAAAACATCCACAAAAAGCACGTCGGCCTCGACGCCTGCATGGCCAACCTCATGCGCCCCGCCATGTACGACGCCTATCACCATGTCACGGTCGCCAGCAAACAAGACCAAACGGCCACCGAAACCTACGATGTCACGGGTTCGCTCTGCGAAAGCATCGACCGCTTCGCCGTGGACCGCAAGCTCCCGAAAATAGACATCGGTGACCTACTCGTCATCCACGACGCCGGCGCACACGGCCACGCCATGGGCTTCAACTACAACGGCAAACTCCGCTCCGCCGAACTGCTGCTAAGAGAAAACGGCGACATCGTCCAAATCCGCCGCGCCGAAACCATCGCCGACTACTTCTCCACCCTGGACTTCGAACAGTTGAAGGACTTTGAGGCATAACTTCCCGCCCCCCTTTCCGAACCAACAAGCCGGGCCCTTAAGCGGCCCGGCTTTTCTTTTGAATAGGTTAAAAACAGTCCTTGGAACCAACGAGTGACTCAAAACTTCCAATGGTACAGCAACCTTGTAGTTATCAACGCCCTGCCATTGTGCCCCTATCGATTTATCCCGCGTTAGACTGGCTAGGATTTATCACGACGAATAGAACCCCCTAATAGCAGTGGCCTTGAAGATCTTTTTTTCGTCGAGATGCACCCATTCTGGTAGTATATACGTAGAACTTGAAGATACCCTTGTGGTGGATGAAAGATAGCTCAATAGCCTGCTAATTTTAGGTATTTGGAGGCCTATGGTGAATATTCCCAGGTTTTGCGTCACTGGTTTAGAGAAGTATACCCTTATTGCATTCCTCCTTAGCTTGATT
>JAKSCY010000061.1 GCA_022360355.1 Chlorobiales bacterium | reverse complement strand
GATTTGAATGTTAGTGGAACTTCTTATCTTGGGAATATAACTATTGAGGCAGATAATTTTACTGTGAATAATATTATTCCTAAAGGTAGTGGGAGTGTTAGTGTTGATGGAAATCTTACTGCTAATTATTTTATTGGGGATGGTTCTGGATTGAGTGGAATTTCTCAGGGCATTTGGAATAACATTAGTGGTGTGGCGACTTATGAAGGTGATGCAAATGTTACAGGTAATTTGCATGTTAATGGAAGTTTAATTGGAAGTTCTCCTTTGGAAGTTCGTGATGGAATTGAGTTGACGAATGAAAGTGGAGATATGTTATTTAGACTTTATGAGGCAAGGCATGGAGAGTATTTTTCAAATGCTCCGGTGGACTTCAATAATACTTTTTTTATTGAAACAGAAAACATAAACAATCCTTATGAGATAGAAATTTGTTTTTATGATAATCAGGATCAGACAATACTTGTTTGTATTCCTGAGAATGTGAATGGAAAAGTTTTTACTGTAAGAGGAGGATTGCAGATAGTTGGAAACAATACGCTTAAAGCAAACAATGGAAGTTTTGTTGATTGTGAAGGAAATAATTATGTTGATTGCATAAATGATTTATTAGTTGAAGACGATATTGAAACTAAGGGGAATATTTATTCGCAAGGGAATGTTAATGTGGATGGGAATTTGTATCAGTTAGCTTATGCAAGTGATGAAGATTTGGTTTTGCACATGCCTTTTGATGAAGATAATGGGGCTACTCAGTTTGATAGAGGCTCTTATGCTTATGATGGAACACAAGTAGGAGATGTTACTTGTTCTGTTGATGTAAATTATGGAAAGGGTTGTTATTTTGATGGTGGTAGTGGGTATAATGCGAATTATATTGAGCTTGGGAATTCTGCTTCAAGTATTAATTTTGGGAATGATTTTAGTGTTATGATGTGGGTTAAGACTAATGCTAGTAATGTTGGGCTTTTGTATGAGTCTACTGGGGATAGCACCTGGTCTCTTCATGAGAAGATTTTTTATCTTTCAGCTACTTCTGCGGTTCCGTCTTTTGTTGGGCATAGTTGTCAGTATATTCGGGGTTCAAGTTCTGTGAATGATGGTGAGTGGCATAGTATTGTTTTTACTTGGGATGATTCTGAGTCTGTTGGAAAGGTTTATGTTGATGGGGTTGATGATACTAGTTCGTCTGATTATACTGGGTGTTCTGATAATGGGAATGTTTTGAGGATTGGTCAGGGAAGTGGTCATGCAACTGATGGTGGCAAGGATTTTACTGGTTATATGGATGAGGTTAGGATTTTTTCTAGGGTGTTGTCAGAGGATGAGGTTAGGACAGCTTATTTGCAATCTGATGGTAAGGGTGTTGTTAAGGTTGATAATTTTAGGGTTG
>JAKSCY010000436.1 GCA_022360355.1 Chlorobiales bacterium | reverse complement strand
GAGATCGAGCTGACCGCGGCCGATGAGTCCAGCTTGGAGCGGGTGGAGGAGGTGGCGGCTATCCTAACCCGGGGCTAGTTAGTCCCTCCATCGCCAAAAATCCTCCACGGGCAGCCGTTTCTGGTAGCCCAGGAGCTTGTCTCCCCAGAGCATGAGCCGGTTGAGCCTGGGCAACCGGCGGATCGAGAACCTGACCAAGTCGTGGAGCAGGCCCGGCGGTTTGTTAAAGGGGCAGATGGACAGGCAGCGGGTGCAGTCCATCCGCCGGGTGGCCCAGTAGGTAAAGCACCTCTCCCCGTTCACGTACCACTTCAGAACCCCGGATTGGCTGGAAACGTTGGGACCCTTTCGGGCGGGCTCGCCTTGGGGGATGGCCTGGGAGGGGCAGCTCTCGGCGCAGAGCATGCAAACCCGACAGAAGTCCACCACCCCAAAGGGCCGGTAAAGGTCCGGGGCCAGGTCCATATCGGTGAAGACCTTGCAGAGTCTGACCCGGGGGCCGAACCGTTCCGTGACCAGAAGGCCCATCCGGGACCACTCGCCCAGCCCGGCGGCCAGGGCCAGGGGAACCGAGAGGGCCGAGTCATTGCCGGCCGGGAGGGCCTTGTAGCCCAGGCCCCGAATAAAGGCGGCCAGGAGGTTGGCGGTCAGGGCCATTTGGGAGTAGCCCATCCCGGTGGTCACCCCCTGGAGGACCATGGACTTGGAGCGGATGGTCTTATAGTCCATGGGGATGGCCATGACCACCGCGGTCCGGCAGTCGTCCGGCAGGTCAAAGGGCCGGTGGGTTCGCTCAACCGGATTGAACTCGTGGGAGTAGATCCAGTTGGGATGGACCTTGGCCACCCCCACCAGCCCGGCCCCCAGATGGAGGGCCGCGGCCTTGACCAGCCTGGTCAGTTCGTCCGGGCTCCCATCCACCCTTCCCCCCTGTTTCAGGAACCGCTCCGCCTTGGGGTTGATTGCCTCCCAGTCGTAGAGCCCCTGGTTTGAGCCGGCATTGCCCCTGGCGTAGCCCCACTCCAGGTTCCAGGCCGCGTTGCGCAGGGCATGGTCGGCCTTGGTCCAGCCGGGCCTGTCCTGGTAGACCACCTCCATGTAGAACCGCTTGAACTGCTTGGCAAAGGCCGGGTCCCAGACCGAACGCTTGAACATCTCGTTCTTCTGATCGAAGCGATGATCCGGGACCTCAAAGCCCAGGTGGGACCAGTCCTCCTCGTTCTTCGGGGTTGGCCCAGTCCGGGGTTGACTTGAAGCCGTCTGAGTAGTGATGGGGGCCTCCCAGGCGAGGGGTTTTGGAAAAGGGAACGGGTTGTGGAGCCTGAAACCCTGATGGCAATATCTTAACCGGGCCATCGGGGTCGGGCAAGAACGGATCCGGACCGGGGGAAGGCCAGGCCTTTG
>JAKSCY010000538.1 GCA_022360355.1 Chlorobiales bacterium | reverse complement strand
TCTGGGGCTTTTTCTCTTCCAGCAGCTCGATGTCCAGATTTCTGTAGGAAAAATCGGAGGGAAGAAGGTCAAGGTTATCGAAGTCCGTTCCCTTGATGTTGTCGTAGATCTTTTTGTTGCCTTTGAGGAATTTTTTACTGCTGTATTTTTTGTTCGGAACGATACGGAAATAAAAGGAGCTTGCTCCCTGGGGGTCGAGATCACAGATAAGCGTCGGCGGTTCACTGACGGAGGACAGATACGCAAGGTTTACTGCGGAGGCGGTTTTTCCAACGCCGCCCTTGATACTGTAGAGTGCGATGGTTTTCATATTAGCCGTAATGGTTGAGCAATTCGTTGAAAAGGGCTTCAGCTTCCGGTTTGTCAAATTTGTCGAATCTATTGTGAAATTCCATGCGTACAGTTTCGCGCTCGTGATACAGTGCCGTCACCAGGCCTCCGAGTGCCGAGGCGAGAGGGACGTTTTCTGCTGTGCACCTGAGGTTTGAAAGATAGCTGTAGAGGTAGTGTTGTTGCACCGACAGATCGACGAAAACACCGAGATTGTCCTGAAGCATCTTTAACTGGCGGGTCGCCGGTTGAAGTGCTTTGGCAGGAAAGAGCGATGCATAAAACTCCAGAAGATAACGAAGCTTTTTACAGTCGAGCCGCAAGGCGTGCAGTTCGGTATCAGTGGCTTCACGGCTCATTGCCCTCCCGTGCCGGATGACTTTTTTCCATGCTTTTCTGATGGAAGAAACAGCGACATCGGATGTTGCTTTTAGGGCATTGGGAACTGCCTCGGGGTCGGAAGATATGTTGTTGTCGAGAAAGGATTTCCATTCCTGCAAAAGCTGTTTATGGGACGATGAGCCAAGGTGGCTTGAAAAGACCTTCAGCTCTTTTTTATGACGGTTTTTCAGATCGGTGAAAAAAGGATCGAGCGATTCACGCATGGCAATCGGGAGAAGATTTCTGAATCGTTCCGCTTCAAGCAGATAAACATCCTGGTCTCGAAGGTTGTTTGTTCTTTTTCCGAGTTCTCTGAAAGCCTGCTTGTAACGGGAGAGTTCGTCAGGCGGGAAGATTCCCTTCAACCGGGCAAGAATGGATCTGGTTCTGCGAATGGCTACCCGGTAATCATGCAGAAACTCCGTATCGATATTTTTAGGTATCCATGTCTCGTTGGCATGGATGATTTCAAGTGTCGAAAGCAACAGCTCACGGGCTGAATCCTGTATGGTGCTTTCGGGATTGAGCTTGACAGACGGCTTGGAGACGTAGCTGCCGGGAACAAGCCCGACAACGGCAAGAATGGCCGAGTAAATTTCCTGGTATGAGGTTTTCCCCGCATACGCGGGACTTTTTTTCAGACACCCGGCAAGTTGTTCAAATTCCTTCCTGTAGCCTCTGACGGGGGTCAGCTTTATGAATGCTTGAGGTTGTTGAGTTGCGGGCGGCAGGATCGAACGGAATTCGATAGTGGCTACGGTTTTCCTGTTTTCATCAAGTGCCCGCCAGACGGCAACTTCCGTTTCGACAGAGCCAAGCCGGATAAAAGCCCTGAGTTTTGACAGGGTTTTCAGCGTTGACCCTGCTTTTCCGTCGTTAATATCCTCAGGGAAAAAGTTTTGCGGTGTTTTTCTGAAAGGTGTGAGGCTGATTGCATTGCCGTTCCTCAGATCGACGAGACTCAGGCGGCGGCGGCAGAGAAAAATCGCCGTTTTTTTATTCCAGGCTTTCCAGTCAAAAGTGTCGTAACAGAGGAGCAACTCCTTTTTTAGTGGCTGTGCCTTGAGAGAAAAAGGGACATGTGTGCGCTCGAAAAGTTCGGTCAGGTCAAAAGTATCTGATATGCTGAAATATTCCGGTTCGAGACTTATTCTCATAAGAAAGGAGTAGTAGGATATCGCCTATCGCCCGCAAGTTATTCGTTAATATAGCAATTACTTCATTCAATGCTTTGTTGCAGTGTGTCCATTGTGTTAAATGTCAACCGTACACAGGCCAGCCGTAACCGCTTTTTTTATGATCGGTTGACGAATCGCCCGGAAGTTGTGTTATCGCTTTTAAAAAGGCGGAGTTTTTCTTAAGTTACGCCTTTCTCATTTTGGGTTATTGCAGCTTTTTTCCTAACAGGTATCGGACGTTGTCATATGAAACACTCGTTTATTTTTCTTGGTATGCTGGTGATGCTCCTGGCGGGCTGTTCGCCGCAGCCGATGTCGGAAGGTTCCTCTGACGGCATGACGGTCGGTATGGTTTTTGACGTGGGTGGCCGGGGAGACAAGTCCTTTAACGATGCGGCGTATCATGGGCTGGAAATGTCCAGGGATTCTCTCGGTGTGGATATTGTGTATATCGAGCCTTCAGGCGAGGGTGCTGACAGGGAAGCCGCCCTGCGGCAGCTTGCCGCCGACCCGGCGGTTCCGGTGATTTTCGGAGTAGGCTTGCTGTTCAGCAAAGACATAACGGCAATGGCCGAAGAGTTTCCTGACAAATATTTTGCATGCATCGATTACCTTTCGAAGCCGGGAGAGGACATTCCCGCCAATCTTTCGGGCATTGTCTTTCAGGATAAGCAGGGCTCGTTTCTTGCCGGAGCACTGGCAGGACTGGTAACAAAATCCAATACAGTGGGTTTTATAGGAGGGATGGAGTCGAGTATCATAAAAAAGTTTCAGGATGGTTTTACAGCGGGAGCGAAACATGTGAACCCCGACATTACCATCATTTCCGGGTATATCGGTATGACCGGGAGTGCGTTTACAAATCCGGCGAAAGGCAAGGAGCTTGCACTTGGGCAGTATGCAAAGGGAGCTGATATCATCTATCAGGCAGCGGGGTTGAGCGGTCTTGGTGTTGTCGAGGCGGCCCGCGAGACGGAGAACCTGGTTATCGGTACCGACCGTGATCAGGAAGAGCTTGCACCCGGATATGTTCTGACAAGTATCACGAAAGCAATTGACCGTGCGGTTTTTGCAACCGTCGAACAGGTTCAGTCGGGAACGTTCCAGGGGGGCCGGATGAATGTTTTCGGTCTTGATGGTCGATACACTGATTATGTTTACAATCAAAACAACGCGGCATTGATCAGTCAGGATGCACATGTCAGGGTCGAGAAGATCCGCAAGCAGATTATTGACGGAGAGTTGAGCATCGAGTGATGGAGAGGAGAAGAGTCGTTACATTTTCATGGATGCACAGACGGATGAGGCATTATTAACAACATAAAACACGAGCGAAAACATGAAGCAGTCTATCACACTTTTCAAGCAGGTATGCATTCTTCTGTTGTTTGCCGGTCTTGCAGCCTGCGGCGGCGGTGACAGAGATGCGCTTAAAGCGGAGGTCGAGCAGACTCTTGCAGAGGTAAGTGACGAGCTTGCCGCTCTTAAGGTCGTCAAAATGGAACAGCAGAGTGCCCTTGATGGCTTGAAAGAGGACCTGAAGTGGGAGTACAGCGAGGAACTTGACAAATATGTGCGCCAGTATGAAAGCGAGTTTTCCATGCTGAAAGAGAACATTGACGAACTGAACGGCATTTATGATGCTGTTGCAGGTTATCGGGAAAAGCTCGATGGAGCTCCTCTTGAGTACAGCCTGAATCTTATGACGGAAATGTTCGAGGAGAATCGTAAACATTTCGCTGAAATTGTCGAGGAAAACGAAGCTATTCAGGAAAAGTTTTACGATCTGGCAGCCGAACTCGATGAGTTGGGTGCAGCCGAAACTCCTGAAACAACCGATGTTCCTGGAGAGAGTAGTGCTTCGGGAACGACAGATCTCACTGAGGAAAGTAATATCCAGCAAACGACTGATTCTGTGGAATAAGTGCCCAAAAAGATCCTGGTAACCGGTGCTACCGGTTTTATTGGTTCACGTCTCGTAAGGAAGCTTCTTGCGGGAAACAACAGTGTGTATGCCCTTGTTCGAAAGAGTTCAAATCTTGAGCTGTTTTCGGATATCGCCGACAAGATTAATTTTGTTGAAGGCGACGTAACCGTTGCGGATTCTCTCCGGAGTGCCTTCGACGGGATGGACCATATCTACCATTCGGCGGGCTACACCTATATGGGAGGAGCAAACGGCAAGGCAGGTCTGCTCCATTCCATTAATGTCGAAGGGACCCGTAACGTCATGCAAGCTGCTCTTGACAAGCAGGTCAACAGAGTCGTTCATGTAAGTTCCATAACCGCTGTCGGAATTTCCACAAAACATGGCAAGCCGTGTGATGAATCATCGCTCTGGAATTTCGATGGCATTGGTTTGCTTTATGCGGAAACAAAGCGGCAATCCGAGGTTGAAGTCAAGAAAGCTGTCGAAAAAGGTCTCGATTGTGTTATCGTCAACCCGGCTTTCGTATTCGGGGCTGGTGACCTCAATTTCAATGCAGGGCGGCTTATCAAGGATGTTTACCACAAAAAGATGCCGTTTTATCCTCTTGGGGGAGTCTGTGTTGTAGACGTTGAAATTGTGGTTGAGGCCATTATTCGCGCAATGGAAGTCGGGCGCACCGGAGAACGCTATATTCTCGGCGGTGACAATGTCACATTCAAGGAACTGGCGGATATCATCTCCAGAGTAACCGGTACCCGGATTTTCATGATGCCTCTGCCGTATTCCGTTGCAAAAGTTCTGCATAATCTGCTTGTTGTGCTCCACACCAAAAACCGTGTTTCAAAGCTTTTTAACCCCACCATGTTCAGAGTCGCTTCAGAGTTTTTATATTTCTCTTCAGAGAAAGCTGTTCGCGAGCTTGGCATGAGAACCGAACCCATAGAGTTCAGCATACGGCGGGCTTTCGAGTGGTATAAAAAGGAAGGGCTGCTCTAAAAATACCGGCATATGCCTTCTAACACTATAGTCGAAAGGGTTGTTGCGGATCTGTTGAAGTATCCACCCTTTGACCAGCTTGACCCTGCTGTTCTGAAGGATCTTGCTGAATCTGTTACCCTTACCTATCATGAAGAGGGTGAAGTCATTTTTTCCAAAGGTGATTCCCTTAAAGGCCATGCTTTCATGGTAATGAAAGGCGCGGTTCGCCTTTTTGACAGTATCGACGGCAAAGAAGTGCTGGTCGATCTCTGTGACGAGGGGGATATTTTCGGAGTCAGAGCGATTTTTGCCCATCATGACTATGTGTTGACCGCGCAGGTGGCCGAAGAAAGTCTGCTCTTTGAGCTGCCGGTTGATAAAATCAGACACCTGCTGGAGACCGAGCCCAGGGTTTCTCTGTTTTTCGCGGGCGCTTTTGCAAAAAGTGTGGAAGAGATTGAACATACCCTGTCCGAGGCTTTCGACGTAGACCGGCGTCTTTTCGGCGAGCAGTCATGCAACAATTTTCTGCAGAATGAAACGCTTGAGGTGAAACCTGTAACCACGGTTATCACCTGTCCGCCGGATATCTCGATCCAGGAGGCTGCAAAAATCATGTCCGACCGCAATATCGGTTCGATAATCGTTGTTTCTCCGGAGAATCATCCGCTCGGGATTATTACCGATACGGATCTTACCAAAAAAGTTGTTTCCAGGCCGGGATCGATCAAGGAAAGGCCGGTAAGCAGCATTATGAGCAGTCCCGTCTATACGATCAGCGGAGGGAAAACCATAGCTGATATGGTCATGCTCATGGTTAAAACCAAGCTGAGACATTTTTGCATCACAGAAGACGGCTCGCCGGACAGTCCGGTTGCAGGCATTATCTCGGAGCACGATATCATTACGTCCGAGGGAAACAACCCTGCAGTGATCATGAAGGCTATCATGCAGGCTTCAGACCGGGATCAGCTCAAGGAGCAGAGAAACAAGACGGAAAGCCTGCTCCAGGTGTATATCGGGCAGGAGGTTGCCGTACATTTTATTTCCAACATCGTTACGGAAATCAATGATGCAATCATCACAAGGGCTGTTGATTTTTCCCTGAAAGAACTTGAAGAGGAAGGGGAGTACAAATGTGCCGACATTCCTTTCTGCTGGCTTTCGCTCGGGAGCGAAGGCCGCAAGGAGCAGTTGCTGCGTACCGATCAGGATAACGCGATTCTTTACGCTGAACCGCCTGAAGGGGAAAAGGAGAAAGCGCATGAGTACTTTCTCGCTCTCGGCAGGAAGGTTACCGGTATTTTGCAGCATTGCGGTTTTGTCAAGTGCCCGGCGGATGTGATGGCGAGCAACCCGGTCTGGTGTCAGCCCATATCGGTATGGAAGGGGTATTTTTCCAAATGGATCGTTACCCCGGAGCCGAAAGCGGTTATGCATTCTACAATTTTCTTTGATTTCAGACCGGTTTACGGCCAGGCCAGGCTTGCTGCCGAGCTGAAACAGGAGATCTTCAGCCTTATTGCAAAAAACAGAGGATTTCTGGGATTTTTTGCCAAAAACGCTTTGCAGAACCCGCCTCCGCTTGGTTTTTTCCGAAATTTTCTTGTCGAGAAAAGCCGTGACCATGCCAATGAGTTTGATATAAAAGCACGTGCCATGATGCCGCTCTCGGATGCTGCAAGGGTGTTGTCCTATGAGCTGAAAGTTCCGGAATATTTCAGTACCGCCGAGCGTTTCAAGCGTCTCGGAACACTTGTGCCCGGGATGAAAGACCTTGGCGCAGAGGCTGCGGCAGGGTACGAGTTTCTTATGCGGCTACGAGCGGTTAACGGTCTTGCGAACAAATCATCAGGCCGTTACATCAAGCCGGAAACCCTGAACAAAATCGACCGCCAGACCCTCAGGAATGTCTTTTCAACCATAGACAAGGTGCAAAAAACGCTGAACCTGAGGTTCCAGCTCGATTATATTCGTGATTAGCCTGCTTGCAAAAAAAATCGCGGCACGCCGTTGCCGGCGAGGAGAGCTCCCGGACAGTGTCTGCAGGTATGTGAAAGGTTTTTCCGGGCCTTCTGATCTCGCCAAGCCGCTTGGCGAGGTTCGTTTTGTTGTTTTCGATACCGAGACAACAGGGTTTGACATTGCCAAAGACTCTGTTATTTCAGTCGGTGCAATAGCTCTCAGTGATTTCCGGATTAATGTACAGGATTCTTTCGAGGTGCTTATCCGCCGTGACAGCGTTGGGGAAAGCGAGGCGGTTACAACCCACGGTTTGCTGCGTAAGGATCTCGATGAGGGGAGGGAAGAGCAGGAGGCTGTCGAAGCTTTTCTTGAGTATATCGGAAACAGTGTTCTCGTGGCCCAGCATGCGGATTTCGATGTGGCCATGATCAATCGCATACTGCAGAAAAAGTACGGGTTCGAGTTGTTCAACCAGGTTGTCGATACTGCAAGCCTTGCCAAAAGGCTTGAAAAGGGGCCTTACTACAACCTTGCTCACAAGAGTGGCGAGTACAGGCTGGATGTCCTGCTTGAACGCTACAACATCCGATTGTATGACAGGCATACAGCAGCCGGTGATTCGTTCCTCACGGCACAGTTGTTTCAGATGCTGCTTATGAAAGCCGGGTATGCAGGGATCAGGTCGCTACGCGACCTGCTTTTGAAATAATCACCTTTTCCTCGCAAACAGCAACAGTCTCGGAGAGGTTTGTTCATCAAACGCCGAGCCCTCGTAATCCCCGAAAATCTCCTTGATTTCAAATCCGGCCGATGCAAGCATATCACCTATGATTTCGATCCGGTAAAGCCGTACCGACTCTTCGAACGTGACCGAGTCGTCCGGAGAACGTATGGTTATCTGTTTTATGACGCGGTCCGCTTCAATGCGGCGTTGTTCGGAGACGATCAGGTCGTCAATGGTTCTGGACGAGGAAGGGTTGAGGTTTTTTTTCAGGTACACCGGATTAATCAGATCGAGGATATATCGGCCGTCTTTTTTCAGAGCCCTGTGAACATTCCGCAGAACCTGAAGGTCTTCTTTCTTCGTCTTGAAATAGCCGAAACTCGAAAAAAGCTGGACAACGAGATCATAGGTGTTTTCAACCGATATGTGCCGCATGTCCTGCCGAGTGCATTCGATGGAGATGTTTTCCCGCTCAGCTTGTGAGCGTGTACATGCAAGCAGGAAAGGGGAGAGGTCGTTTGCCGTCGTTGTAAAGCCAAGTCTTGCAAACTCCAGCGCATGACGTCCCGCACCACATGCGATATCCATTACCCGGACATCCGAGGGCGTGAGGTTCTCAAGTCCGGTTTTGTGTATAATGGTCTCAAGACAGGTTCTTGCTTCGGCTTCATCCCTGTGGCTGTAAACCCTGAGGTACAGAGGATGATTGAACCACTCTGCAAACCACTCTTTGTCGGGTTTCTCGGGCATAAGTTTCTACTTTAATGGCTGAGGTGCCCATAAAAGAAAAAGCCGTGAATATATCACGGCTCTTTTTCAATCACAAAAAAGCTGTGTTTACCCGGTTGCTTTACTGACAAAGTCAGCAAGGACCTTCTGGTCCTTTTCTCCGTTGGGAATACGGACGTTTTTCTCCATGAATTTCCAGGCGCCTGTTTTTTCGGATTTTACGGAGTAGACAAACTTTGCAACCTTGAAGTCATTACCGCCTTTGGTTTTAACTTTATCGCCGAACGTTTGTTTCTTGGCCATAACTCTCGGATATCGATTACTTGAACGTACTGTCGTACTGTGCAGGACACGTCCCGCAAAAACTGAAAGCCAATATAACAAAAAAAAGGTGAGGAGCAAGGACTGTCTTCTTTCCAGAGAATAGGGGACGTTGTTCAATAAGTCAAAAAGTTCAGAATCTCTTTTTGATATCTGTTCTCTATCCTTAATATCGAATTTTATGATGGGTTTACGCGGATATCAGCAATCTCAATCCAGTCCATGCAGCACGCCCTTGTGATAGATCCCCACAGCCCTGCCTTTCATGGTTCTGTCAAGGAACGGGGTGTTTCTTGATTTGGATCGGATGAGGTCTTCGGTATAGGTCCAGGTTTTTTCGGGATCGATGAAGGTGAAATTCGCCGGGCTGCCGGGTTCGAAAAGGATGGGGGAGA
>JAKSCY010000642.1 GCA_022360355.1 Chlorobiales bacterium | reverse complement strand
GTAATGAGAATTTCCTTGAGCTTATGATGCCCGGTATTGAACTGCGTATATATCTTCTCGATCTTTTCCGGATCAGAAGCAAGCAGTTCGAGAACCGCGTTCCTGCCATAGACAATATCCTCCATATCATTCCTTTCTTTCTGCCGCAATTTCATGGTTCAGTCCAGAGTCATGCAGAATGTAATGCAAGAAGCCTGAACCTGACAAGCTGAAATGTAAATTAAGGTTTATCAATATTATTTTTTTTGATATCTTTCCATCTTCAAAAAGAAGATCAGCATAGGTAATACACCACGTGGTTTAGCACTTTGGCCTGCAGGCCAGAATCCAGCACGCCTTTCTTTCTGAACTGACGTTATCTCAATTTTATCAGGTAAATCGCCTGATATTCAGCAGCTAGGCACAATCAAGCAAACGTAAAACTGTTTTTCAAAGAGAGAGTTACAATGAGTCAGAATAATACATCATCGCAAAGTAACGGCGCGACCGCTCAGGTTGCTTCTCGTGAATACAAGATAATGGAAGGTAACGAAGCGCTCGCGCATGTTGCCTATCGCACAAACGAGGTCATTTCAATATATCCTATCACTCCAGCATCGAATATGGGAGAATATTCGGATGACTGGGCAGCCAAGGGAATCCCGAATATCTGGGGAAGCGTCCCGCTGGTTGATGAAATGCAGCATGAAGCCGGGGCCATAGCCGCTGTCCACGGTGCAGTACAGACCGGCGCGCTTTCGACAACATTCACCGCTGCACAGGGTCTCCTGCTCATGCCTCCGACAATGTATAAAATTGCCGGTGAGCTCACCCCTTGCACCATTCACGTTGCAGCCCGCTCTCTTGCCTGTCAGGCGCTCTCCATATTTGGTGATCACGGCGACGTCATGTCGGTTCGCGGAACGGGATTTGCCATGCTCGCATCCTGTTCAGGGCAGGAAACGATGGATCTCGGTCTGATTGCCGAAGCAGCGACACTGAAGTCCAGGGTACCGTTCCTCCACTTCTTCGACGGCTTCAGAACGTCACACGAAGTCACCAAGGTAGAAGTACTCACCGACGACGATATCAGAAGCATGATCGATGACGATCTGGTCATTGCCCACAGAAATCGCCGCATGTCGCCCGATGCACCTATCCTCCGGGGAACCTCTCAGAACCCCGATGTTTACTTCCAGGGGCGTGAAACGGTCAACCCTTACTACAAAGCGTGTCCGGATATTGTTGAAGAATACATGGAACGGTTCAAGGAACTGACCGGACGGGAATACAAACCGTTCCAGTATGAAGGTGCTCCCGATGCGGAACGCGTCATTGTCATGATGGGCTCGGGAGCTGAAACCGCCTATGAAACCGTCAACTATCTCAACAAACAGGGTGAAAAGGTCGGACTGGTCAAAGTTCGTCTGTACAGGCCTTTTGACACCAGACGCTTCATGGAATCACTTCCGTCAACCGTCAAGACAATCGCCGCCCTGGATCGCATGAAAGAACCGGGAAGCGCCGGCGAACCGCTCTACCTCGACGTAGTCAACGCCCTGCACGAAAGCGCGCAATGCAATGGCCCGAAAGTGGTCGGCGGCCGTTACGGACTTTCTTCAAAAGAGTTCACTCCGGCGATGGTAAAATCGATTTTCGAAAATCTTGCCAAAGATGAACCAAAGAATCATTTCACCATCGGCATCAATGATGACGTCTCTCACACCAGTCTTGACTATGACGAATCGTTCAGCATCGAACCCGACGAAGTTTTCCGTGCCATGTTCTATGGACTTGGATCGGACGGAACGGTGGGAGCCAACCAAAACAGCATCAAGATTATCGGTGAAAACACAGAAAACTACGCACAGGGCTATTTTGATTACGACTCCAAAAAGGCCGGTAAGATAACCGTATCACATCTGCGTTTCGGACCGAACCCGATACATTCGACCTACAAGATTTCCAGGGCCCAGTTTATCGGCTGTCACCACTTCATATTCCTCGATTCTATCGACCTGGTCAAGAACCTCAATGAAGGTGGTACGCTCTTGATCAACTCGCATTACAGCGCCGATGAAGTCTGGGATTACTTGCCCAACCGGGTTCAGCAGCACCTGATCGACAAGAAAGCGAAACTC
>JAKSCY010000651.1 GCA_022360355.1 Chlorobiales bacterium | reverse complement strand
TGGTGACGCCGTGGCTTGGTTTTTCGCGCTTTTCGGAGACGCCTACGACGGCAATATGTTTGTATGATTCAAGTATTTCTTTGACAGTCATGATTGCGTATCTGTGCATTAAAATGGCTTGTGATTAATATAACGATTAAGGGAAAGGCCGGAAGCGGGGGCAGAAAAAAAACCGTTTGAATGGTGCGGCAAAGGGGAAACTTACAAATAACAGGGTGTGTTAGGATCGTATTGCAGTTACAGGCAGAAGCCGGGGTGAAATAGAATTAAGGGGACGCAGTTATGAAAAAGAGTCGGTTTGTTTTTCACTGTTTACTGGTGTTTTTTCTTGCCGGATGTTCGGCTTTTTCAGTGGTATCGGATTATGACCGGGAGTATGATTTCAGAAAATTCCAGGTTTACAGATGGCCTGTTGGAGACGAGGGTATAAGAAAAGGGGATGTGCTTGTTGAAAATCCCCTTGTCTATAAGCGAGTTCAGTCAGCGGTCAATCAGCAACTCCAGGCCAGGGGGTACAGGCTGGAGGATTCGAAAAAAGCTGATTTTATTGTGTATGCCCATGCGGGTATCAAGAAACGAAAAAGCTACCATCACGGTTTCGGCATAGGAGTGCCGTTCGGCCCTTACAGGTGGTACACACCGTGGTGGGGACCTTATGGAGGGTATACCTACGTCAGCTATTACGATGAAGGTTCCCTTGTTATCGATATCATCGATGCCCGGACAAAAGAACTTGCATGGCGTGGTGTTGCCACCAGAGTGGTCAGACAATACCGTACTCCTGAAGCCATGCAGAGCGATATCAACGAAGCCGTGACGAAAATCCTTGAAAGTTTCCCGCCCGGAATAAGGGCGGCGGCGAGTGACAAGTGACCGGTGATGACAGCAGGCGGCCTTCAGCCGGGGTTGCTGGCAAAGGGAAAAAGGTTTTTAGAACAGGGTGGTTATATCCTGTTCATCCAATAGCTGCACTTCTGTTTTCAGTTCCTGTGATATTGCGGTGATCATCGCGTCCCGAACCGTCGAAAACCGAGGGATGGATCCCGTCAGTTCATGCACTGAAACTGTTTTGCAGGCAAGATCACCGGTGACGGCGGCCCGGACTTTTTTGTCTCTGCAGCTCAGGAGTTCCCCGAGCATCTTATGTCTGCCTGAGAGGAGCAGTGACCCATGCTGCAGGATCACCTTGTTTGACCGTCTTTGCGCAGAACCCACAAGCTTTCTTCCATTTACATGCAGCTCGTTTCTTGCCGATGCTGTAAAACAGCTCACCGATTCAGCCGAATCGTAGCGTTTTCTCATATCCGGAGCTGTTCGGGAAAACTCGGCTTCGACCCCCAGGCTAAGAAGTGCTTCACGGATGATTTCATGAGCCATCGCATAGATGGTTGCGTTGCTTTCTCCGGTTTCGACAAATACGGAATACGTGAGTTCGTCGATGTGAAGAACCGCTCTGCCGCCTGTAGGCCGTTTGACAATGCCGATATTTCTCGTTCTGCATAATTCCCCGTCAATCTCTCCGGGGCGCTGCCCGTACCCCAGAGAAACTGCCGGGGGGTTCCAGGAATAAAAGCGCCATATCATGCTCCTGTTTCCGAATTGTTTCTGAAATTTGCCGGTTCTGAACAGCTTGAAAAGGTTTGTGTCGAAGGCCATATTCCATTTCCCGTCGCGGGCAGCCGTTGACACGGCATAGACAGTGGAGAATGAGGATATCATGTTATGTATGTGCGTGGTCCTGGATAAGCCGCCTGGATTACAACCGATTTAATTTCCAAGATAAACAAACCGCCGGTTGTTCGAACAGGCCTTTCACCATGCGGTCCTGTGAAAGATATTTGTCAAGCAGGCTCGGAGAGTGGTACTTTTTGTTATTTTGGGCTACAGGTAACAATTTCGAACGCTCAATTCAGGGGAGTGAGTATCAATGAGCAGAGACAGCGGACAAAAACTTCCACATGTGACTACCCGAAGGCTTCTGGAAATGAAGGAGCAGGGGGAAAAGATTGCCATGCTTACGGCGTATGACTTTACGACGGCCAGAATTCTCGACCGTTCCGGTGTTGATGTCATTCTTGTCGGTGACTCCGCCAGCAATGTGTTTTCAGGGCACAATACGACGTTGCCTATCACCATAGATGAAATGATCTATCATACCAAGGCGGTTGTCCGGGGAGTGCAGGCCGAGACAAGCAGGGCGATGGTGGTGATTGATATGCCTTTTATGAGCTATCAGCTTTCAAGTGAAGAGGCGCTGCGTAATGCAGGAAAGATCATGAAAGATAATGAGTGCGATGCCGTTAAAATGGAAGGGGGGAGGGTTATCGTCGATACGGTAAAGCGTATAACCGATGTCGGGATTCCTGTAATGGGCCATCTTGGCCTGACTCCACAGTCTATTTATAAATTTGGCAGTTACAAGGTTAGGGCCCGTGACCAAAAGGAGGCGGAAGAACTGCTTCGTGACGCATTACTGCTTGAGGAAGCGGGAGCCTTTGCGCTGGTGCTTGAAAAAATCCCTGCTGATCTTGCGGCTGAAGTAACCCGATCGGTTTCAATACCTACAATTGGTATCGGTGCCGGTATGTCATGTGACGGCCAGGTTCTTGTTATTAACGACATGCTTGGGTTGAATACCGAGTTTCATCCGCGTTTTGTCAGAAAGTACGCAGAACTCGACAGCATCATTCATCATGCGGTTGTCCGATATGTCGATGATGTGAGGAAAAAACAGTTTCCGTCGGAAGAGGAGAGCTATTAAGAGGTTATAATTGTAAAAGATGTGCAGAAGATTGTACTTTACGTCACAATTCACGATGCCAGTTTGCAATTATTTATGAGACACGATAAAAAGAACGACAACGCAGAGGAGCGGAAAACCGGCGTTCCATTTGTTTCACGTTCGTTTGTTCCCTCTGTATTTACGGTTATGAACATGGTTTGCGGATATGTCGCTATTGTCATGTCCGGGGCCGACCAGTTTGTCGTGGCAGGATGGTTTATAATCCTTGCGGCGTTATTTGATACTGTTGACGGTTTTGTGGCAAGGATAACCAATGCTTCTTCCAGATTCGGTATTGAGCTTGACTCGCTTTCGGACCTTGTTTCGTTTGGTGCTGCACCGGCATACCTGGTCTACAAGTTCGGCCTCGAAGATATCGGGGCGGTACAAGGTGTGATCCTGAGTTCGATGCTTATGGTTGGGAGCGGACTGAGGCTTGCGAGGTTTAATGTCGGAGTTGTCGGTTACCGCAAAAACTCCTTTTCGGGACTTCCTACACCGGCCCAGGCGCTCACTGTTGCCGGTTTTGTCTTGTGGATGAGTGCGGAGCCGATGCTTAACAAGTATCAGTTACAAAACGCATTGTCGCTGTTGACTATTGTCCTTGCCGCTCTCATGGTGAGCAGGGTGAATTATGACGCACTGCCGAAGCTGACGTTTGAAACTATCAGGGAAAAGCCGGTACAAACAACACTTTACGTGGCGGTCTTTTTATGTGTACTTGTCTATCACGCGAAGGCTTTATTTGTGGCCATGTTGTTGTATATTCTGCTGGGCGTTCTGAAGTCGCTCTCTTTATTGTTCAGAGAACTTGTTTTTCAGAGATAGAACCGCATGTGAGGACTTTTTAACGGGAAGATATTTGCCGGGCACACGCCTGTGAAATATGAATACGAATTTCACGGAGGAGGCTTGGAGAACCGGGAGAAACTATTTTCTACACGATATCGAAAAGGAAAAAGAAAATATTATGGCATACAGGGCAAAAATCAGGGTCACTCTGCGTCCGTCAATCCTTGATGTTCAGGGAAAAGCCGTGCAGCACGCGCTTGAGAATCTTGGCTATTCCTCTGTCAGTACTGCAAGGATCGGCAAGTACATCGAAGTGACGATCAATGAGGATAATCCTGCCGAAGCGGAGCGTATCAGCGAAGAGATGTGCCGGAAGCTGCTGGCAAACCCTGTAATGGAAGATTATTCCATTGAACTGGAAGAAATCAATTAAAGAGACCGAAGGATGGATACTGTTACCATAGGGATTGTTGTTTTTCCCGGTTCCAACTGTGATCATGATACCGAATTTGCCGCCGCTTCCTTTTCGAAAACCACAACCAAAATGCTCTGGCACAAGGATCACGACCTGCAAGGGAGTGATGTCATCATTCTGCCCGGGGGGTTTTCTTACGGGGATTATCTCAGGGCGGGATCGATAGCGCAATTTTCTCCTATTATGCAGGAGGTGGTAGCGTTTGCACGTAAAGGCCGACCTGTGCTCGGCATCTGTAACGGGTTTCAGGTGCTGCTCGAATGTGGTCTCCTTGAGGGTGCCTTATCGAGAAACCGCGACAAAAAGTTTATCTGCCGCCATATGCATGTCAAGGTTGAAAACAACCGCACCATGTTTACCGCACGCTATGAAGAGAATGAAGTGCTCAGTCTTCCCGTTGCTCACGGAGAGGGCAATTATTATGCTCCCGAGGATACGATAGAGAGTCTCGAAGAACATGACCAGATTGTTTTCAGGTACTGTGATCCGGAAGGGAGGATAACCGGGGAGGCTAATCTCAACGGTTCGGTTTCGGCGATAGCCGGGATTTCAAACAGAGAGAAAAACGTTCTCGGTCTTATGCCTCATCCGGAAAGGGCCAGTGAAGCAAGGCTCGGATCGAATGACGGATCGAGGATGTTCGAAGGGCTTGTCGAGTACGTTCTGGGTTAGACCGGAATCATTGTCTTGAACAGAAAACCTGCAAAAAATTGTGAGGCGAATGCGCACCTCGAAAAACAAGCTTGGGCGGTTTACGTTCGGCAATTGGTCTTCCCGGGGTGACGGGTTCAAACTGTTTTCATGGTTGCTGTTTGATTTTGCAAACACATCATTCAGTGTCATGATGGTGACGTTTGCATTTCCCCTTTATTTCAAGAATGTCATATGCGAAGGCGAGTCTTTCGGCGATGCGCTCTGGGGGGCAAGTCTCGGTATTTCAATGCTTGTTATTGCACTGATATCGCCGGTTCTCGGGGCCGCCGCTGATTTTTCCGGCAGAAGGAAACGGTTTCTTTTGGTGTTTACACTGATGTCGGTTGTTGCTACCGCTTTGCTCGGGTTTACCGGTCCGGGGTATGTGCTTGTTGCTTCCCTTCTTTTTATTGCAGCAAATGCCGGATTTGAAGGCGGTCTGGTTTTTTATGATGCGTATCTTCCCGAAATTGCTTCCGAACGCAGTGTCGGAAGGGTTTCCGGTTACGGTTTCGCCATGGGCTACCTGGGAGCTCTCTGCATTCTTCTCCTTCTTTTTCCCTTGCTTAAAGGGGGAATTGTCACGGAAAATATCCCGAACGTTACCTTGAGTTTCTTTCTTGTGTCTCTTTTTTTCGCGGTGTTTGCAACCCCTCTGTTTCTTGTACTGAAGGACGAGAAAAAGACACCGGTGAAAATGCATTATATCGGTAAATCAATCCGGGAAGTAAAGTACACGATACAGCATATCATGGACTATCCTGACCTGGCCCGCTTTCTCTTGGCATTTTTCTTTTACAATGATGCTATTCTTACCATTATCGCGTTCTCATCGATTTATGCACACAATACGCTTGGTTTTACGACCACTGAGTTGATCATGTTTTTCATGGTGGTCCAGACTACGGCTATCATCGGATCTGTGGTGTTTGGCATCGTTACCGACAAAATAGGCCCGAAGAGGACTATTGTATTGACACTTTGTATATGGTGCGTGGTGATCATCATGGCGATTCTTACCAGGGAAAAGCTGTTTTTCTATTATACCGGCCTTCTCGCCGGCATGTCGATGGGATCGTCTCAGGCTGCGTCTCGTTCAATGATGGCAAAGCTTACACCAAAAAAACATGTGACGGAGTTTTTCGGTTTTTATGACGGCACGTTCGGCAAAGCTTCTGCGATCGCCGGGCCGATGATTTTCGGCGTTATTTCCTCTCTTGCAGGTGACCAGAGAATTGCTCTTGCTTCGCTGCTGCTCTTTTTCGCTATCGGTCTTGTGCTCATGCTCGGGGTTCGCACCAGCGCAACGCATGGCTCAGGTGCCATTGTTCCTGAGTGTGGGGATTATTCGTAAAAAACATTTAAGTTTCTTTTACTTTTCGCCATGATGCAATCACCCGGCATATGGATGCATCCAATAAAAGTATAGCAGGTGTTCTTACAGATAAGGCGGCGGGCCTCTGGAGCTTTACCCGTGCATTCCTGCCGTTTATGTGGAGGAACTTCATGCAGGACCGTGTTCTCCTGAGCGCAGGCTCTCTGGCTTTTCAGACCTTGCTGTCGCTGGTGCCTCTCATGGCGGTAGTGCTGTCGGTGCTCAGTGTTTCCCCGGTTTTCGAAAACTTCAACCGCTATGTAGAAGACTTTATTCTGCAGAACTTCGTGCCTGCTTCCGGTGAAATGCTGAGGGAATATTTCCTGGAATTTATCAGCAAAACATCGACGGTTCCGACCATCGGAGGTATCTTTCTGTTTATTATCGCACTGTTTCTCATTTCCACCGTGGATCATACCATCAACCAGATATGGGATGTGCGTGCCCCCAGAAAAGTTCTGCAGGGGTTTACCCTTTACTGGACAGTGCTTACCCTCGGGCCTATTATCATCGGCAGCGGTCTTGTTGCAAGCTCTTATGTATGGTATACGGTTTTTACCGAAGGCCCTCTGCTTGAAATGAGAACACGCATTTTGTCTTATCTTCCGCTGGTCAACTCGTTTCTGGCTTTCTTTCTGCTTTATATGCTGGTGCCCAATCGCAGGGTGAAGTTTCTGCATGCTGCTTCGGGTGCGCTACTTGCGACAATGCTGTTTGAGCTTTCGAAAAAATGGTTTTCGTTTTATGTGACGACATTCGCGACCTTTGAACATATTTACGGGGCGCTGTCAGTGGTGCCGCTGCTTTTTTTCTGGATATACCTGATATGGGTCGTAGCGCTTTCCGGGGCTGAATTTGTGTATTGCCTCGGTGCGATGCAGCCGGTGTCAAAAACAAGGACGAAATTCAGTCCCCTGAAAGGTTTGCGGGATGTGCTTGTGGTTATGGAGTACATATGGCAGGGACAGCAGGCCGGCCGGTATGTCAACCTTAAAAAAAACGCTATTGTCGGAGATGGTATCAACGGCCAGAGACTGCGCTGCATTGTTGGTGTTCTGACAGAAAACAACCTTGCTCATGTAACAGCGGACGGAGGGCTTGCGTTAAGCTGTGACATCCGCGAGTTTACCCTCTACGATCTTTATTCGGTCATGCCTCCCGAAATCTTCAGCGGCGACGAAGGCAGTGGAGTGAGGGATGGGGAAAATGGTCGCCTGGGTGAGCTTGAAGAGCGTATAGTGCGCACTCTTCATGAGAACATGGACGAGCCGCTCGCTGTTTTCATGGGCAGGGAGGGTGAAGACGGGGATGCCGGTCGGGACAGCAACGAAAGGTAGTCAGTATGCAATTTTAGTATATTCCGTTTTGGCTTTTAAGTCATGACGAAAAAAGGTAAGCATGAGTTATCAGGTTATAGCCCGAAAATACAGGCCAAGAAAGTTTGCCGATATAACGGCACAGGAACACATTACCCGTACTATCCAGAACTCCCTGCGGCTGGGAAGGGTGGGGCATGGTTATATTTTTTCAGGTCTCCGCGGAGTAGGGAAAACAACCGCGGCAAGAGTGTTCGCCAAAGCGGTCAACTGCAGCAAAATGATCGAGGACCCGGTGTATCTCAAAGATGTGACCGAGCCCTGCGGCGAATGTGAAAGCTGCCGTGACTTCGAAGAAGGAACCAGTCTCAATATTTCAGAATTCGATGCTGCATCAAACAACAGCGTTGATGATATCCGGCAGCTCAGGGAGAATGTCCGTTACGGGCCGCAGAAAGGGCGTTACAGGGTCTATATTATCGACGAGGTACATATGCTTTCGACGGCGGCGTTCAACGCATTTCTGAAAACGCTTGAGGAGCCGCCGGCTCATGCTATTTTTATCTTTGCGACTACCGAGTTGCACAAGATACCCGCCACAATCGCGTCCCGTTGTCAGCGGTTTAATTTCAAGCGGATTCCTCTGACGGATATGGAAAAACAGTTACAGGGTATCTGTGAAGAGGAAAAACTCCATGTTGACAGTGACTCCCTGCAGCTTATCGGCAGGAAAGCACAGGGATCGATGCGCGACGCACAAAGCATTCTCGATCAGGTTATCGCATTTGCCATTGAGCGGGATGACGAACACTCCATCCGTTACGACAGGGTTGCCGAACTGCTGAACTATATCGATGATGATCACTTCTTCGCGGTGACCGATGCCGTTGCGGAAGGGGACCCTAAAAAAATGCTCGACGTTGCGAGGTTTGTTATCGACAACGGGTACGATGAGCAGGATTTTCTCGAAAAGCTCATAGAGCACCTGAGAAACTTTCTCGTTGTCTACAACCTTCGATCGACACGGCTGATTGAACGGCCGGAAGCGGTCAAGGAACGTTACCAGCGTGACACGGTACATTTTAATTCCTCCATCGTGATGCAGATGATCGACCTGCTTCTCCAGGCCCAGAAAGAACTTAAATTCCAGTTTGAGTATCAGTTCCGGTTCGAGTTGGTTCTGCTCAAACTCATAGAGGTAGCTCGCCCTTCAGGGTCCCAGCCGGCAGCGGTGCCTTCAGGAGAAGAGGCATCTGAAAAAAAAAAGCCCGTAGTGTAAAACCGGCTGCGCATGCTCCGGCGCTGTCCGAGTCTGAACCTGAGCCTGCTCTTGCATCGCCGTCGTCTTCTGAAGAAAAAGAGCCTTCCGGGAAGCCTTTGAAACATGCGACCCCGGTTGTTCCTCCGGCATCAGTAGATTTTTCTTCATGGCAGGACAAGTTCTCGAAGTTCGCGAAAAGCGAAAAACGTCTTTCGATGTTACCGGCTTCCGGTATCACGAAAGGCCGGCCCGATTTGTCACAGCCTTTCGATGGTGTTGCCGAGGTACAAAAATTCAGGGTTGAATGGAAGCAGTTTCTCGATGTTCTGCTGAAGAAAAATTACAAGATCATTGTCACGCATCTGCGTTCCTGTGAACTGGCATCATTCTCGCATGGGATTCTTCATATGAACTGTTCCAAAAAGTTCTCCTGCGAAGAACTCCTGCATGACGCAGGGCTTCTCGCCCGGGAACTCGAAGAATTTTACGGACTGCCGGTGAAACTGCATATCAGTTACGATGAGGAGAAAGATGCCGATACAAAGGGACAGACAATATTTTCCCTTTTCAGGGAGTTGTCTGAAGACAACGAAGTTGTAAAATTTCTGATCAGGGAGTTCGGCGGCGAACTTGTTTATTAGTCAGTTTTCAGAGGGTTTCCATATTCATTAAAAATTCATCATATTCAGGTCTTTCAATTTATCAACATGTCCTATCCAATATCATGAGTGCATCTGTCGGAACCTCGGACGATTTGCAGAACCGTTTTCGATCACATTATTGCGGACGTTTAAACACGGAATTTGAAAACAAGACGGTAGCCGTAGCAGGATGGGTCCATAGAAAAAGGGATCACGGTGGATTGATTTTTATCGATCTCCGGGATCATACCGGTATTTGCCAGTTGATCATTCAGCCGGAAAAGGAGGAGCTGTTCAGCAAAGCCGAGAAACTGCATGCAGAGTCGGTCATTTGTGTCGGGGGTGTTGTTGTGCGGCGTTCGGAAGAAACGATAAACCCGCGCCTTGCTTCCGGTGAGATCGAGGTGATTGTTGAGGATGTCAGTGTTGAAAGCAATGCGGTTCCTCTTCCGTTTCCTGTTGCAGACGAGCTGCAGACATCCGAAGAGCTTCGCCTCAAGTACCGTTTTCTCGATCTGCGCCGTGAAAAGATTCACCAGAACATCAAGTATCGCAGCAGGCTGATCAGCGAAGTCCGGCGTTATCTCGAAAACCGTGCGTTTCAGGAAATCCAGACCCCTGTTCTTACCTCAAGCTCGCCGGAAGGGGCCAGGGACTTTCTTGTGCCGAGCCGCCTGCATCCGGGAAAATTCTATGCACTGCCGCAAGCCCCGCAGCAGTTCAAGCAATTGTTGATGGTTTCAGGTTTCCCCAGGTATTTCCAGATAGCGCCGTGTTTCCGTGACGAGGATGCCCGTGCGGACAGAAGCCCCGGTGAGTTCTACCAGATAGATATGGAAATGGCGTTTATCGAGCAGGATGATCTGTTCCAGATCCTTGAAGGTATGTTCAAGCACCTGACGGAAACCATGAGCCGGAAGCGCATCACACAGTTCCCGTTCCCGAGGATCAGCTACCGCGATGTGATGAACCGTTACGGCTCCGACAAACCGGATCTTCGGGTTCCGCTGGAACTTCAGGATGTGACCGATCTTTTCGTCAACTCGTCGTTCAAGGTATTTGCCGGTAATACAAAAGAAGGCAACTGCATCAAGGCCATGGTGCTCAAGGGACACGGCAACGAGTCCCGGCAGTTTTACGACAAGGCTGAGAGAAGAGCAAAAGATCTTGGTTCTGCCGGCCTGGCCTATATTCAATACAAGGAAGAAGGCCCGAAAGGACCGATTGTCAAGTTTCTCTCCGATGATGAGATGAACGAGCTGAAAGAGCGCCTGCAGATAGAAACAGGAGACGTCGTGTTTTTCGGCGCGGGCAAATGGGAGCGTACCTGCAAGATCATGGGAGGGATGAGGGAGTACTTCTCCGATCTTTTTGATCTCGACCAGGATGAGCTTTCTTTTTGCTGGATTGTCGATTTTCCGATGTACGAATACGACGAAGCAGCAAAGAAAATCGAGTTTTCCCACAACCCGTTCTCCATGCCGCAGGGCGAAATGAAGGCGCTGGAAACCATGGATCCACTCGATATTCTTGCCTATCAGTACGATATCGTCTGCAACGGCATCGAACTGTCCAGTGGTGCAATCAGAAACCACCGCCCCGATATCATGTACAAGGCGTTCGAGATTGCCGGGTATGACAGGGCCGAAGTGGACAAGCGGTTCAGTCACATGATAGAAGCTTTTAAAATGGGAGCCCCGCCGCACGGAGGAATCGCTCCAGGGCTTGACCGTATGGTGATGATCCTGCGCGACGAGCAGAATATCCGCGAGGTAATCGCCTTCCCGATGAACCAGCAGGCAGAAGACCTTATGATGGCTGCTCCGGCAGAGGTTTCACCTCTCCAGCTTCGTGAACTGAGCTTGAAGCTCGATGTAAAGGAGCAAGGAGAGAGTGACAAGTGACGAGAAAAGCGTGAATAGTTTGTTGTGACAAGAAAATAGTGATTGGTGAATGGAGAAAGGCCGCGTAAATTTCTTGCGCGGCTTTTTTATGGACTGTTTTACCAGGAGAAGAAGGCAATGAATGAACGTGAGATAATAGACTGGCTGCTCCAGGGGGATGTCTCGATTCAATATCAGGTCTACCGTGACCTGTTTCACTCCGAAAAAAGAGAGCTGCAAGACAAAATAGCCCTTGAGGGCTGGGGTGCGCGTTTTCTTTCATTCCGTAAAGAAGACGGGCATTGGGGACAAGGATTTTATCAGCCAAAATGGATCTCGACGCATTACACGGTTCTGGATCTGAAGAACCTCGGTATATCGCAGAATAACAAAGAGATACGCGAGACGCTCTCAAGCATGACGCAGAAACTTAAAGGACCGGATGGCGGCATATATCCTATAGGGGCCGATAAGAAAAGTGATGTCTGTGTCAACGGCATGTTTTTAAACTATGCTTCTTATTTCGGGGTGGAAGAAGGGGAGCTGCGCTCGATTGTGGATTTCCTGATTGCAGAACATATGCCCGATGGCGGTTTTAATTGTTACTCCAACGGAAAAGGAGCGGTGCACAGCTCAATGCATTCAACGATTTCCGTTGTCGAGGGGATTCAGGAGTATATAAGGAACGAATACACATACAGGCTTGAAGAACTGCAAGCGGCAGAGCTGAAAGCAAAAGAGTTTTTGCTCATGCACAAGTTGTTTCGATCCGATCGAACCGGTGAAGTGATAGACAGGAAAATGCTGATGCTTTCTTATCCTTCACGATGGAGGTACGATATTCTGCGTGCGATGGATTATTTTCGTCTTGCCGGAGT
>JAKSCY010000195.1 GCA_022360355.1 Chlorobiales bacterium | reverse complement strand
CCCTCTCGGGCAAGCCACAGATTGATCAGCTCGTTTCCATATCGGTCAGGCAGAGCATCGGCCAGTAACCCCGGCAATCCTTTGAAACTGTCCAGCCGAGGAGCAGCTTTTTTGCGCAGATCAGGAAACGCAAACGTGCTTCTGGTAGCGGAAATGGGCATGTGCAGGGGGGCCAGATCCCATCCCTTTGCCTTGAACCGGGGGTCATATTCAAAAGTGGCCAGGCCGGCGGCATCGTCCCATGCCACGGCTCCTGCCAACTCGTTCCATATTCTGACTTCCGCTACGTCCATTGCTTTACCAATCTGGTTCTGTTGTGTCGCGGGTCTGTTTTCCTCTTGCTCTTTGTCTTTTTTCGTTCTGTATTTTGGCCAGCATCAAAGGGCTGATGCGCTCTTCAACGACAAAAGCATCCATTACCTGCAATTGGTCCAGCACCCTGAGTACTTGTATTAAAGTGGCGAGGGTAACAGTCTTGCCTCTTTCCAGCAAACTTAGCGTTGATCGACTGATTCCCGCCTCATGAGCAAGCGCGCCCTGGGTTTTGTTTTGTTCCAGGCGATGATGCCGCACAAATGTTCCTATTTGTCCGGCAAGCGCCTTGTCGCTCATTGCTGTCCAGTTGGAGAGTGATTTATCGGTCATAATATTGTTGAAAGTGCATCAATGCATGATTTTCCATTCAAATTTACTGTTAATAACGCAGAATATCAAATTATGCGAATGATTTATCATTTGTTATGGCTTTAAATTGATATAATGCATGACAAATCATTCTTTTTTGTAGGCAAGATATCCCTCTCCTCCTTCAGCTTATCGATGAAATCCGGTAGAACGCTGATCCTCAAGCATCATTCCTGGATTCCGTACTGCTAAAGGTCCCCATGCCTTGCGGACGGTTTTTTGATCGGCGGTTAACTATTGTGAAGTATTATTTGTGTATTGTTTTTGGTCAACAGCTCATTATATTCAGTCGCGGGGCGGGGGATTTCCTGTTCCGTGTTTTCTTGCCCCCCGTTGCTCAATACAGTCTTTGGGGCACTTATGCAACCCTAATAGAAACAAAAGGAGTTTATGATGATGCGTTCTATGAAATACGGTTCGATGCTGCTTGCTTTGCTGATGATGGTTATGATGCCGCTGCAGTCCCATGCTGCCGATGACGATACAGAAGGTTTGTTTGTTGTCGTGACGACCCCTGATGCTCAGACACAGATGATGGCAATGGTCTTGTCGACAAAAACAGTGGAGCAGGGCAAAAGCGTCCGTATGCTTTTGTGCGGTCCCGGTGGAGAGCTTGCTTTGAAAGGCAGCAAGCAGACCATGCTCAAGCCGCTTGAAAAGTCACCGCAAATGCTGCTGAAGAATCTTGTTAAAAAAGGAGTGACCGTCGAGGTGTGTCCGCTTTTTCTTCCCAACAAGGGAATTTCT
>JAKSCY010000429.1 GCA_022360355.1 Chlorobiales bacterium | reverse complement strand
GCTGGCCCAGGGCGAGCTGGACCCGACCCTGATCATCGGCGGCCGCCTCTCGGCCCTGGCCTCTTCCAACGCCCGCTTGGGCGAGGGGAACTTTCTGGTGGCCGAGGCCGACGAGTCGGACGGCTCCTTTCTCTCGCTCTCCCCGACCATCGCCGTGGTGACCAACATCGACGTGGAGCACCTGGACTTCTACAAGGACCTGGAGCACATCAAGGAGACCTTCCTGAACTTCATGAACAAGGTCCCCTTCTACGGCCTGGACGTGGTCTGTTTGGACGATCCCCACCTCCAATCGCTCATCCCCAGGCTGACCAAAAGGGTTCTGACCTACGGCTTCTCCACCCAGGCCGACATCCAGGCTTCGGAGACCCAGGTGGAAGGGACCCGGATGCGCTTCACCGTCCTCCATCGGGGGGAGCGGTTGGGCCGGGTGGATCTGCCCGCTCCGGGGCGGCACAACGTCCTCAACTCCCTGGCCGCCATCGGGGTCGGACTGGAGCTGGAGCTGGACTTTGCCGTAATCGCCCGGGGGCTGGCCGGGATGGGCCGGATCGAGCGTCGCTTCCAGGTTCGGGGCGAGCGGGAGGGGGTCACCGTCCTGGACGACTACGCCCACCACCCCACCGAGATCGCGGCCACCCTGGAGACGCTCAAGACCTGCTGGCCCAGGAGGCGGCTGATCGTGGTCTTCCAGCCCCACCGCTATTCCCGGACCGACGCCCTGTTGGACAGGTTCGCCACCTCCTTTTACGCCGCCGACCACCTCCTTATCCTGCCCATCTATCCGGCCGGGGAGAGGCCGGGGCGCTACACCGCGGAAGATCTGGCCCGGGAGGTGACCGAGCACGGCCACCACTCGGCGGCCTTTCTCAAGGATAGGGGGGAGCTGTTCGAGCTTCTGGAAAGCACTCTTGAACCGGGCGACCTCCTGGTCACCCTGGGGGCAGGCGACGTGTGGCGGATCGGGGAGGACTTTCTCTCCCAAGGAGGCGCCTCGTGACCGGCTCCCAGAAGACCGAGGTCCTGTTCAATGAGCCCCTGGCCCCCTGGACCAGCTTCAGGATCGGCGGTCCGGCCGAGGTTCTATTTCTGCCCAAGGACGTGGACGGGGTGGGCCGAGTCCTGGACGGGATCAGGCAGAAGGAAGCCCCGGTGACCGTTATCGGCGGCGGCTCCAACGTTCTGATCAGCGACCAGGGGATCAGAGGCCCGGTGGTCATCCTGGGCAAGCACCTCAACCGGGTCAACCTCTACCTGGAGGACGAGACGGCCACTGTCCGGGCCTGGGCCGGGGCCGGGCTGGCCCAGTTGACCGCCCTGGCCGCCAAGGAAGGCTTGGCCGATCTGGTTTTTCTGGCCGGAATCCCGGGAACCGCGGGCGGAGCCACGGTCATGAACGCCGGAACCGGAGCGGAGTCCATGGACCGGGTGGTGACCGGCCTGATCATCATGGAAAGCTCCGGCAACGTCCGCCGGTTGGAGAGGGATGAGCTCGGCTTCGGCTACCGCAGCTCAAAGCTGACCCCGGAAGCGATCATCCTGGAGGTGGAGTTGACCAGCCGCTTGGCTCCGGCCGCCCAGGTGGCCGGAGAGATTAAGGCCGCCCTGGCCGCCAGGCGGACCAAGCAACCGGCGGGCTTAAGCTCGGCCGGCTCGTTCTTCAAGAACCCGGGGGACGATTTTGCCGGGCGGTTGATCCAGGAGGCGGGGCTCAAGGGGGAGCGGGTCGGCCAGGCCCAGGTTTCCGAGGTTCACGCCAACTGGATCGTCAACCTGGGCGGAGCAACGGCCGAGGAGGTCATGACCCTGGCCCAGAGGGTCAGAACCCGGGTCGAGGAGAAGTTCGAGGTCAGCCTGGAGCCCGAGGTCAGGTTTTTAGGTGAAGGGGAGGAACGATGGCCCTGGATGAGGTTCTGAGATGGCGGCCCCTGGGGGCCGGCCGTCCGGCTAAAAAAGCCGGCAAAAAGAAG
>JAKSCY010000565.1 GCA_022360355.1 Chlorobiales bacterium | reverse complement strand
GGCGAAACCGAGAAGAGGGATGAAGTCGAAAATAGCATCGAACGGTGTGACGAAGTACACTATTGCCGTAAAGGCAAGAATGATTGTTTGCCAGGGGATGACTCTGTAATCCTTGTTGATCCAGCTTCTGAGCATGCGCATTAGTGCCTGGAATTTGTCGGAGATTTCCTGAAACTGCGAGGATGTTTTTGCCGCTGTTGCTTTATGCAGAGCTGAGTCTATGATTTTTTTTACTTTTTCCGGGTCGCGGGCGACGCTTTCCGCCTTTTTTTTCGCCCGTTCAAATGCTTTTCCCCTTGTGTTCATTGTATTAGCGCTATTAAACTGAATAGAGTGATTACTGAGCATGCCGAAGATGCAAGGCGCAGGAAATGCCGCTGTAGTAAACTACCGCAAGTTCCTGTAACGAAGCAGATTCGGTATGATCGGTAATCCCGAAGGGTTTCAAATTGTGTGATGCTTCCGTTTTTGTCTACTTTCCCCCTGCTTTGAGTAGCTTCTGCTTCTCATCCTCGGTCAGGGATTCATAACCGTAACGTGATATTTTATCCAGTATGGCGTCGATTTCCGCTTCGGAAACCTGCAGGCTTTTTTCTTCTTTTTCTTTTTTGTACAGTTTGGGCCCGTCCTTTTCATCCTTTTTTGGAAAGGTTTTATCCAGCCATTCCGAAAAAGACCAGCCCTGTTGCCGGAACTTGATATAGGCAAAGCCTACAAGCATCCCTCCAAGATGGGCGAAATGGGCAATGTTGCTTCGGCTGCCCATGGCTGAGTTGTTGATGCCCATCAACAGCTCGATAGCGGCATAACCGGCTACGAAATATTTTGCCTTGATGGGAAAGAGAAAGTAGAGAAAGATGTAGCGGTCGGGAAACATCATGCCGAAGGCCAGAAGGATGCCGAACACCGCACCGGAAGCTCCAACGGTAGGGTACGGGCTGCCGATAGTCGTCAGCAGGTTGAGCAGAGCGGCACCTATCCCGCAGGCAAAGTAATATGCGGTGAATTCTTTCGTCCCCCAGTAGTTTTCTATTTCCGTGCCGAACAGCCAGAGCGCGAACATGTTGAACAGAATATGCGCAAATCCACCATGCATGAACATATAGGTAACCAATTGCCAAATCTGAAAGCTCATTCCTGTTTCACTGGCTGAAGCAATCGGCCAAAGAGAACCATAGAGATAAAAGAGCTGATAAGCAATTGCGGATAAATACATAATGAGAAAGACCGCGATATTAATAATGATCAGGGTCTTTATAGCCGGGGGCATTACCTGGAATCCCCCCGGGCTGTATGGCTGGTTATAATTGTTCATTCAATACAGATCAACTCAAGGTTTAATGGTTAACTCTCACGCGTAACGGTTTAAAGCAGATTTAATGCCGGATGATTGTTAATCGTTCAGCGCGGCGATACCGGGAAGCTCCTTGCCCTCGAGGAATTCAAGGCTTGCACCACCGCCGGTTGATATGTGTGTTATGCCGGAGGCGAGCCCTGCTTTCATGACGGCTGCCGCAGAATCGCCGCCGCCTACAATTGAGGTTGTGCCTTTTGCGGTTGCATCGGCAAGGGCCTGAGCGATAGCAATAGTGCCTTTCGCGAAAGCTTCGAGTTCGAAAACGCCCATCGGACCGTTCCAGACCACGGTTTTAGCCTGAAAAATCTCCCTGGAATAGGTGTCGATGGTTTTCGGCCCGATATCCAGCCCCATCATCTCTTCAGGAATGTTTTCTATAGAGACTGTCCGGCTTTCGGCGTCAGCGGAAAATTCGTTTGCGGCAACTACGTCTTCGGGCAGCAGCAGTCTGATATTTTTATCTTTTGCGGTCTGGAGCAGGTGCCGGGCAAGATCAACCTTGTCTTCTTCAACAAGCGACTTGCCGACATTGTGCCCCTGTGCCTTGAAAAAGGTGAAAATCATGGCGCCTCCGACAAGAACCGTATCAACCTTGTTGAACAGGTTTTCAAGAACATCGATTTTTCCTGAGATTTTTGCTCCGCCCAGAATGGCGAGAAAAGGACGTTCAGGATTGTTCAGTGCCTGCCCCAGATATTTCAGTTCCTTCTCGATAAGGAGTCCTGCAACTGAAGGCTGAACAAAGTGGCAGATCCCTTCGGTTGAGGCGTGAGCACGGTGTGCCGTCCCGAAAGCGTCATTGACGTAGATCTCGCCCATTGACGCGAGCTCACGTGCGAATTCAGGGTCGTTTTTTTCTTCTTCCGGATGGAAACGCAGGTTTTCAAGCAGCATGATGTCTCCGTCCTGAAGGGCAAGCGCCTGCTGCATTGGCTCGGTTCCTATGCAATCTTCCGCCATGACGATGCCGGTATCGAGCAGTTCGGACAGACGTTTTGCAACCGGGGCCAGTGACAGTTCCGGTACGATCTGGCCTTTAGGCCGCCCGAGATGTGACATCAGAATGAGTCTGCCACCGGATTCTACAATGTTTTTTATGGAAGGGAGAGCTTCAACAATCCGTTTGTCATTGGTTATGTTCGCATGATCATCGAGCGGTACATTGAAATCCACACGCATAAGTACCCTGCGGCCTTTACATGAAATGTCAGACAAGGTCTTTTTTTCCATTGTTCCAGGTTTCAGATTGAAAGTTGACGGGCGTAAAACTTTATTGAAATATACATAAATTCATGCTGCTCTTTAACGGTGAGCGATATGGTCAACGGCGGCTTCTGCGGTACTTTTTAACGTTTTCGGCATGTTCCCTGATAGTTTTTGCAAAGTAGTGTCCTCCGTTTCCGGTTGCAACGAAGTAGAGATACTCGGTTTCCGCCGGATAGAGTACCGCCATGATCGAGGCTGCCCCGGGATTGCATATCGGTGCAGGGGGTAGTCCTTTGTATTTATAGGTATTATAGGGGGAATCGACAGAGAGGTCTTTGTAAAGAAGCCTTCCCGGTTTGCCTCCAAGTGCATACTGTACCGTTGGATCGGCCTGGATTTTCATGTTTTTTTGCAGCCTGTTAAGGTAGACGCCTGCAATAAGAGGCTTTTCTTTGTGAAGCGGGGTTTCAGCTTCAACAATAGAGGCAAGCGTCAGCAGCCCAAGTTCATCAAGCCCCCTGCCGGAGGCTATGGTTTGAAGGCTGTCGTTATAAAACGTGCGGAACCGGTTAACCAGGAATCTGATCACTTCTTCAGAAGAACTGGCCCAGGGGAAATTATAGGTTCCCGGAAAGTAATACCCTTCAAAAGATTCTGCGCCAACTCCGAGTTCGTCAAGCAATGCTTTGTCGGTAGTGCTTTTCATAAAAGACAGTGAATCGATATCGAGTTGCGACGAAATGATGGCAGCGATTTTTTCCTGCCGCATACCTTCCGGAATCATAACCCGCTCTTCGTCCTGTGGATGGTGGTGCAGATAAGAAAGGAGGCTGTAGTTCGAGTGCCCAGGAGGGACGGCATAGCGCCCGGGCTTGATGTTGCGGAGTTTCGGGAAAAGCCCTGCAGTGATAAGCAAGGGTCTCTGGTGGCGAATACCGTGTTTGTCGTGAAGTGATGCTGTTATTGACCGGAAGCTGGCGCCTCTGCGCACTATAATCTTGTCCTGAGGCAGTCCTTCGGAGGTCACATTCCAGCCGGGCAGAAAAAAAAATGCAGCAAGAAATACAAGGGAAGGAATGACCATGCTTGAGATGAAAAAGAAAAAACGGCTTGTGATCGTATCACGCATGAAATAATCCCGGCAGGTTATCTGGAAGAGAACGTCTGCTGTTCGTTTTTCCATTCATGCTGGAACAATCTTGTCTCTTCTATGATGCACTTATAGATTTTTTCCAGCGCACAGGCTTTCAACTCGGAATCAGCCTGGTTCAATACATTCTCAACCACCTCTTTTTCTCTTGCGGGCTGCAGCACCTCTTCACCGATTCGCTGTTTGAGCGAACTGATATTCTGGGCGCAATTGAGCCTTTCGCAGAGCAGGTTGGAAAGTTTATGGTCGATAGCGTCTATTTTTTTTCGCCACTCTTCAAGCTCGAGCCAGTGATTCTCCTTTTTGACGGTGTTGTTGGCCATAGTGCTTATGATTCTTGCGGGCACCTAAGGGCACCTCTATTTATTTATTCCGCGGCTCAATTGCCTCGTTGAGCGGATGGAAAGGGGTTTCTGCGCTCCGTTCGCCTCGCACTTGAAACGCTCATGACAATTAATAGAGATGCCTTTAATAATTCGTTGCATGCCCAGATTGCTTTTGTTGTTTGTCTCGTACCCCTGTATAATCAGGGGGCTCTCGACAAGTTATAGCGGGGCAGAATACTTGTAACTGGTAAAATATTAAAATAAGACGGATCTTTTCAGCCTTACTTTCATTC
>JAKSCY010000643.1 GCA_022360355.1 Chlorobiales bacterium | reverse complement strand
TTGCCAAGGCTTTGGCGGGCTTTGTCCAGGGTTTCGTTGATCCGGTGGATATGTTCGAGTGCGTGCCAGAAGATTATGCGGTCAAACATTCCAGAGTGTGGGCTATCGTGGAAGTCAGCAGTTTGGACGTCAAAGCTGAAAGTTTTCCTTGCATGGGATGCAGAGCGGTTGTCTTTCTCGAAACCAAGACAGTGTTCAGGAGGTATGCCGTTTCTTTGGCGAAGGGTTTCAAGCAGTTCACCGGAAGAACAGCCAACCTCGAGGATTGTTGAGCAGGAGGAAAGGGGCGTGCCGTTTTTTTCGATCAGTGAAACCTTCCTGTTGAGCGCGAGATTCCTGAGCGCAAGATAAAGCTTGTCACGCAAGGTTTTGGCGCTTTTAACCGAAAGATGGGGATCGTAGGATGGTTCAGGATAATAAACAGTGACCTCTGTTTCATCAGGACGGGGCGAAAGGTAGATCAGCTCCGATTCCGGATCCCGAACCAGTTGCCATTCTGTGCTGCCGGACGGAGACAGCCTGTCTGAAACCTTCAGGAAGGGCAGCGGAGAGGTGTTGCCGGTTATAGGGCTTCCAGGCCTTTCCATAATTGGTTATTGCCCGGCTTTTTCCTGCATGATTTCTTTTATTGTTTCCCGCAGTTGCTTGTAGAGTCTGCGCATGTCGTTGCTCAGCACTTTCGTTTCCCCGACAACAGGCATGAAGTTGGTGTCGCCTTCCCAGCGTGGAACAATGTGAAAGTGGATATGTGAATCGACGCTTCCTCCGGCAACTTTTCCGACGTTGACGCCGAAATTGAACCCGTGCGGATGAATTGTTTTTCGAAGCGCTTCCATGCAGACATCGGTAAGCTTCATGATTTCGAGCTTTGTCGTGTCGTCGAGTTCGGAAAGCTCGGGGGTCTGCTTGAAGGGGATAACCATAAGATGCCCGCAGTTGTAAGGAAAAAGGTTCATGATGATGAAGCTTTTTTCCGCACGGTGCAGCACATAGCGTTCCTCGTCTTCTTCAGGAGGGATGTCGGTAAAGATGTCTTTTGCCGGATGGAAAGGGTGTTTCTCGTCCTTGAAGGACTCCATGTACACCTCTCTCCAGGGCGAATACATTTTTTCCATGCTGGCCGTATTTTGCTGCGAGACAGTTGTACCAAAGGTGGGACTCGAACCCACACGGGTTATGCACCCACTGGATTTTGAGTCCAGCGCGTCTACCAGTTCCGCCACTTTGGCATTCGACACCGCTATAAATTTGTTGCGCGATCTGATTTCATCGTTGATCAGTGCTCGAAATCCTCAGGTACTCTTATGTACATTCCGGTTTCTGTGCGCTGATCGCCTCGAACTCAGGCCGCTCACGACAATTTATAGCGGTGTCGTTTTGAGGAGCAACCCTGACCGAGGCATCCACTATTATGCGTGCGAGAGAAGGGACTCGAACCCTTACGCCTTGCGGCACTAGTTCCTAAGACTAGCGTGTATACCAATTTCACCACTCTCGCAATCGACAATAAAAAAAGAATATACGTGGTTTTTTCTTTTATAAAAACTATCTTCCGTGATAGCTTTATTGTTTTGCTTGTAACCTCTTTTTTGCTCCTTGCTTATACATGCCGCTCCATCGTTTCGCATCACTGATATCCTGGGTAATCAGTCCTGTCGTTGTGGCGCCTGCAGCATATTTTTTGATTGTGTCTTTTGGGTTCAAGGATGATCCTGCGCGCTGGGATTATCTTCTGGTTTTGTTTCTTGCAAGTACCATTGTTCCCATGCTGCTCATATACGGGCTGAAAAAGATCGGAAAGGTATCTGATTACAACATTACATTCCGCGAACAACGCTTTCTGCCTCTACTGGTAATGGTTGGTGTCAACTTCCTGGGTTACGAGCTGATGCAGCAGCTCGAAGCCCCCAGAATTTTTACCGGGATTTTGCTGTTTAATGCTGTAAATATGGTGCTTATTCTTCTGATCACCCTTCAGTGGAAGATCAGCATCCATTTGCTGACACTGGCATCTTCTGTAGCCCTGTTGTATCTGCAGTTTGGAGCTTTTGCGTTCTGGCTTCTGTTTCTGGTGCCGGTACTGATGTGGTCGAGAATCTATCTGAAGGCACATACATTCATGCAGACTCTTGTTGGCAGCCTGATCGGGTTTCTGGTCATGTATGCTGAACTAAAGTGGTGGATTGGGTTGTGAAGAAAAAAAAATATGCAGTTGTTATAGTTACCTATGGTGAGGTTGAGAAACTGACGTTGCGAAATCTCTGGCCGAGTACAAGGAGGATCGTCAAGGTAATAACCCGCCAGATTGTCAAGGTGCCGATACTTCTGATTTACCTTATAGCGGATTATCGGTCTACCAGGCACTACATTGACTGGCGGCTTCATAATTATGAGTCGTCGCTTGTTGATACCAACAGAACGCAGACCATGTCGATTGCGAATCTTATCCGCAGGAGCAGCAGCGAGATTTTATCATCTGTCGACGTCGATGTTCTTGATTCCTATTACTTTGTTCCTCCTTATCTCGAGGATACTCTCAGTGAGGTCAGGGCTGAATATGACGGTGTGGTTGTTGTTCCGATGATCCCTGTAGAATCGGCCTTTTCCTGTGGCGTGGCTTGTCAGATTGTAAGGGACATTTACAGCGATCACAAGTTTGAAAAGGTCCGAGTGCTGAACAAGCTCTGGCAGGATGACGATCTTCACCGGATCTATGCCGACTACCTGTTTCAGAAGGTTGACAAGACCTATGTCAGTAGAGGGTCAAAAATTGGTCTTGTCCTTGTAATTCACGGCACGCTTGTTCGTGACCGTGCAGGCAATCCGCCAAAGGTTTTCACTGGTCTGAACGAAACCGGTGAGTTTTTTGAAATGATGAAACTCCGGGTTATGGAGGACCCCCGCAACGTTTTCGATGATGTCAAGCAGGGCTGCATGAATCATACTACAGGAGGCGAGTGGACTGCCGAAACCGTTCAAAAGGCGTTTCAGGAGTTTGAGGATGAAGGGTATGACAGCGTTGTGATGTTTCCCTATGGTTTCTTTGCTGACAACAGTGAAACGGAGTATGAAGCCCGTACCCTGCTGGAGAAGTCACCGTTTTCTTACAAGCAGTATATCCGGTGTATCAACGGTTTTCCCTCTTTTGCCGAATGGCTTTCGTCACGTATCATCGAGCAGCTTGCAAAGCTTTACGCCATTCAGGAGTCATTTGAGAGCTTGCAGAATGCAAATCAAATCGAGGAACATGCAGGAATTTGACGGGTTTGAAGGTCCTGTAAAGAGTGAACCGGGCGGTCCCGAAAAACAATATGAGCTTGCTCTTGCCTGCATTGACAATGAGCGTTACAATCAGGCGGTCGGGATATTGGACCGCTTGATCGAGGGGGACAGGAGAAATGTCAATGCGCTCTACTCAAGAGGGGTGGCCCATATGTCCACAGGCAATTACCGGCAGGCAGGGCAGGATTTTCTTCGTGCCGTTGCGCTCGACAGGGGTTTTCTGCATGCGTACAAGAACCTCGGGTTTGTGCAGCTGACAATGGGAAAAGAGGAGACTGCTATCACTACGCTTGAAAAAGCTCTTGAAGTTGATCCCGATTATGTTGATGCGTATTGTCTCCTGGGAGATGTGTATATCGACATTGGCAAGTATGACAAGGCAAGGTCAATGATCGAGAAAGCACTTGAGCTTGACCCGGATGGTGCGGAACCACACTGCAAGATGGCCATGTACTGTCTCTCTCAGGGCGACTTCAAAGGGCTCAGGGAAGAACATCTGATACTGAAGCGTCTTGATCCTGCTCTTGCCTCACAGATTGGAGGATTGTTTTTCGATGAAAATGAATGAAAAAAGGGTGCGATTGATGAAAGGAGGGCTGCAGGTTGTGTTTGTTATTGCCTGGCTTCCGATACTGTGGCTGCTGCTTTCCGCAACTCTCGGAAAGGTTCTTTTTGCACTTGTTGGTGTATCCTGGATTGTGCAGCCGGTTGTGCTCTTTTTGTCACTGGTATTAATTTTTTATGCTCTCCGTTTTCTTGCTGTTTTGAGTGAAAAAGTGTTTGGAGGAAAGTAGGTGTTTTTTGTCGAGGGGTTTATTATGGTTTCAACAACAATTTTTTTATATTGGGCGCACTTGTTGAAAGCTCGTTAAAACAGTCTATCATGAGCCTGGGATATCAACGTCAAAAATATTCTTATGGATCAAACGTTGAGTGATTTCGGCACCGTTTTTGTTTTCCTCCTCCTCGGTATCATTTTTGTTGTCGGTGGATATCTGACAGCCCGCCTTTTACGCCCCAGCAGACCCAATCCTGAAAAGCTTGCGATTTACGAGTGCGGTGAAGAAGCTGTGGGTTCAGCATGGATAAAATTCAATATACGATTTTACGTCGTGGCCCTGATCTTCATCATTTTCGATGTTGAAGTTGTATTTCTTTTCCCTTGGGCAACGGTGTTCAAGCAGCTTGGCGCGTTTGCGCTGATCGAAGCGCTTATCTTCGCTGGCATTCTGATTATCGGTCTTGTTTATGCATGGGTGAAAGGCGATCTGGACTGGGTAAGGCCTACGCCGCATATTCCGAAAATGCCGGTTATCGATGGGGATGAAAGTGACCGATGATATCCTGATACGGTAATAATATATAAGCATAAAAGGTATGGGATTACTTGACGCAAAAATATCGAAGCATAATGTGCTCGTGACGTCGGTTGACAATGTCATGAACTGGGCGCGTCTCTCCTCGCTCTGGCCGATGGGGTTCGGGCTTGCCTGTTGTGCTATCGAGATGATGGCGACCAACGCTTCAAACTACGATCTCGAACGTTTCGGTATTTTTCCCCGCGCGTCTCCACGTCAGTCTGATCTTATGATAGTTGCCGGGACGGTTACCATGAAAATGGCGGAAAGGGTAATCCGTCTCTATGAGCAGATGCCGGAACCGCGGTATGTCCTTTCCATGGGAAGCTGTTCCAATTGCGGTGGCCCTTACTGGAAGCATGGGTACCATGTGCTGAAAGGCGTGGACAGGATTATACCTGTAGATGTTTATGTGCCGGGTTGTCCGCCGAGGCCCGAATCTCTTATCGGGGGACTGATGAAAGTCCAGGAACTGATCCGCATGGAGCAAATCGGTATCTCTCGCGCTGAAGCATTGAAAAAACTCGAGGAGAAAAGTATCGATCCGGGTCAACTCATTCAGGCGGCACGCAAAGGCGCAATAGCCTCGTAAAACAACTTTTAAGCAGGTTCCAGATGGGAGATACACAGGAAAATATACCGCAGTCAGGCGAAGTTATTGCTGCAAAAGCAGTATGGCAGGTTATCAATGAGAAGTTCGGGGACGCTGTATCGGAGTTGGACGAAAACCCTTTCATGCCGTTTTTCGAGGTGCTGAAAAGAGAGCAGTGGAGGGATATCGCTCTTTTCATGCGTGACAATCCGAAGCTCCGTTTTACCTATATGGCCTGTCTTTCCGGGGTCGATTATCCTGAAGAAAGAAAACTTGGAATTGTATGCAACCTTGAGTCGCTTGGAGAGCTTGGCCATAGAATTGCCGTAAAGGTAAAATGCGACCGGGAAGGGGGCATTATTCCCTCTGTTGCAAAAGTATGGAAAACAGCAGACTGGCACGAAAGGGAAGCGTACGACATGTACGGTATGGAATTCAGCGGTCACCCGGACCTCAGACGGATTCTCTGTCCGGAAGACTGGGAAGGGTATCCTCTTCGCAAGGACTACCAGGTGCAGGAGACATACCACGGTATAAAGGTGCCGGAATAAGGGATTGGACGTAGGTTATAATTGTAAAAGCATTACACATGCAGGAGTTGGGAAAGGCGGAACATTCATCAGTCAGGGTTACCCCGAAGGGTGATAACCGGGTGATTATTGAAAAAGACATCTCGAGTGAGGAGATGATTCTGAATATGGGTCCCCAGCACCCTTCGACGCATGGCGTGCTTCGGCTTGAATGCAAGACGGATGGAGAGGTTGTTATCGAAGCCGAACCCTATCTGGGCTATCTCCACCGCTGTTTTGAAAAGCATGCCGAGATGGTTGATTATCCGGGTGTCGTGCCTTTTGTGGATCGCATGGACTACCTTGCCTCGATGAACAGTGACTTTGCTTTCTGCATTGCCGTCGAAAAGCTGCTCGATGTCGAAATCCCGAGACGTGTCGAGTTCATACGCGTTATCGTCTCGGAATTCAACAGAATTGCATCTCATCTGGTTGCCATCGGTACGTATGCGATCGATCTCGGTGCGTTTACGCCGTTTCTGTTCTGTTTCCGGGACAGGGAGCATATTCTGAATCTCCTGGAATGGACTTCAGGGGCGAGAATGTTGTACAACTACATTCTTATCGGCGGGGTTGCTTACGATTTTCCTGAAGGGTTCAAGGAGAGAGCGCTCGAGTTTGTAAAATACTTCAGACCAAAGGCTCTCGAACTACAGAAGCTGCTGACTGAAAACGAGATTTTCGTAAAGCGTACCAAAGGCATCGGCATGATGCCGGCCGATGTCGCTATAAACTACGGCTGGTCCGGGCCCATGCTGCGTGGTTCAGGGGTGGAGTGGGATCTCAGAAAAGAGGATGCCTATTCCATTTATCCCGAACTTGATTTCAAGGTTTGTGTGCCTGACGGAAGGTTTTCGGATATCGGTGACTGTCTTTCCCGCCACCTTGTCAGGGCGATGGAAATGGAGGAGAGCCTCAACATCATCGAGCAGAGCCTGGAAATGATGCCGGAAGAGGATGGTTTCGATCCGAGGGCTGCCATTCCCAAGCGCATCAGGCCAAAGGCAGGTGAGGTGTATGGTCGTGCAGAAAACCCGCGGGGTGAACTCGGGTTTTATATCCAGAGTGACGGGAAATCGACCAGCCCCCTGCGTTGCAAAGCCCGTTCATCCTGTTTCGTGAATTTGTCCGCCATGAAAGAACTTTCTCTCGGGCAGCTTATCCCGGATCTCGTCTCAATCATAGGAAGCATCGATATTGTGCTCGGGGAGGTTGACCGATGAGTACCGGAGCTCTTCTGCCAAACAGTTTTCCTCTTGTTATGAGTACAAACCTCAATGCCTGGTCCGACGCACTCTCTGAACTTCACCTGTTTGGAATGCCGTTCGGACTTATCATTATAGCCGCTATTCCACTCGTGTTCATAGCGCTCTACGCCCTTACCTATGGTGTGTACGGTGAACGGAAGATATCCGCATTCATGCAGGACCGGCTCGGTCCGATGGAGGTGGGCAAGTGGGGTATTTTACAGACGCTTGCCGATATTCTCAAGTTGCTCCAGAAAGAGGATATCGTCAACAAGTCGGCTGACAAGTTTTTGTTTGTCATCGGACCCGGAATACTGTTTGTAGGTGCGTTTCTTGCTTTTGCGGTTCTGCCTTTCGGGCCTGCGTTTATCGGTGCCGATCTGAATGTCGGACTTTTCTACGCAATAGGTATCGTTGCCCTTGAAGTTGTCGGTATTCTGGCTGCAGGCTGGGGCTCGAACAACAAATGGGCGCTTTACGGTGCCATCAGGAGTGTTGCCCAGATCGTCAGCTATGAGATACCCGCAGCAATTGCCATTTTGTGCGGTGCCATGATGGCCGGTACGTTGAGCATGCAGCAGTTCAACCTTCTGCAGCAGGGTGAATACGGGTTTCTGCACTTTTTCCTGTTCCAGAATCCTATCGCATGGCTTCCGTTTATCATCTATTTCATCGCGTCGCTTGCAGAGACGAACCGCGCACCGTTCGATATTCCTGAAGCCGAGTCGGAGCTTGTCGCCGGTTACTTTACCGAATACACCGGCATGAAGTTCGCCGTTATTTTTCTTGCGGAGTACGGCAGCATGTTCATGGTTTCGGCGATCATTTCAATTGTTTTTCTCGGCGGCTGGAATTCTCCGTTGCCCAATATCGGTCCATTGTCTCTCAATGACTGGACAACCGGTCCCGTCTGGGGAGCATTCTGGATCGTGATGAAGGGTTTCTTTTTCATCTTTGTCCAGATGTGGCTGCGGTGGACGTTGCCAAGGCTGAGAGTCGATCAGCTCATGCATCTTTGCTGGAAAGTGCTTACACCGTTTGCTTTTGTGGCCTTTGTGCTGATCGCGGTTTGGGAGATTTATGTCAAATAGGATTCAGAGATAATCATGAGTGGGTATTTCAGGGACATAGGCAGCAGTATTACAACCATTCTCACCGGGATGGGCATCACCCTGCGCCATTTTTTCAATGCCGTGAAGCGGAAAGGCGATGCCGGTATCGATGAAGAAAACTATTTCAATCAGGTTGATGGCCTGGTGACTCTCCAATATCCGAGAGAAGCGATCCCTACCCCGAAAATCGGTCGCTACAGGCTCTATAACGAGATTGACGATTGCATAGGATGCAATCAGTGTGCAAGGGCGTGTCCGATCGACTGTATCACCATTGAAACCATCAAGGCCACCAAAGATGATCTTGCGGTTTGCGGTAAGACATCGGGCGGACAACAAAAACGGTTCTGGGTTCCGGTATTCGATATCGATGTGGCGCAGTGTATGACCTGCGGTATCTGTTCGGCTGTCTGTCCTACTGAATGCCTCTATCATACGCAGGTGAGTGACTTTTCCGAGTTCAGCCGCGAAAACATGATCTATCATTTCGGCAATTTGACGAAACTGGAAGCTGAGGCGAAACGGAAGAAACTTGAAGAGGAGAAAAAAGCAGCGCCGGCACCGAAGCCCAAGCCGAAACCTGCACCGAAAACAGAACCTGAAAAGGGTTCACAATAAGCACAGTTTTAACACTAATGGGTGTATAACACATGACGAATACAACCTATACAGTAATTTTTTACTTGTTTGCCGCAATAACGGTCTTTTCCGCTGCTTTTGTGGTCTTTTCAAAAAACGTCATTTATTCGGCATTTTCTCTCCTGTTTACGTTTTTCGGAGTGGCGGCGCTTTATGTTTTTCTGAGCGCCGACTTTATCGCCGTAACCCAGGTTATCGTGTATGTCGGCGGCATTCTGGTCCTTCTGCTTTTCGGTGTCATGTTTACCAACAAGATCATGTTGACCGATCTGAAGACTGAAGTGCTGAATATCGTTCCCGGTATTCTGTTGCTGATTACCATAACCGGCGGGCTTGTCTACACTTTTCTGACAAGGGCGGAATGGTTTACGACGGCCAGCCAGCTGCAGGGAAGTGTGGTGGAAAGAATCGGTTTCGAGACCATGTCCCGATACGTACTGCCTTTTGAAATGGTATCGATTCTCCTGTTGCTTGCACTGATCGGCGCAGCATTTCTTGCCAGGTTTGACAAGCCCCGGAAAATGAATCAAAAGTAGGTTACCATGGAATCTTTCAGCACAATAGGTCTCAACCACTATCTCGTCATATCGGCAATACTCTTCGGTCTGGGTCTTTTCGCGATCGTAACCCGCAAGAATGCTATTGTCGTGCTTATGGGAGTAGAGCTGATTCTTAATGCCGCGAACATCAATCTGGTTGCGTTTTCCAAGTACAACGGAGGGATGGAAGGAGTGATGTTCAGCCTTTTTGTCATTGTTCTTGCTGCGGCTGAAGCCGCAGTTGCTCTGGCGATTATCATCAATATTTATAAAACCTTCAATACTGTCGATGTCTCCAGTATTGATTCCATGAAAGAGTAAGCTGTAACGGGGGAATCCGGTCCCGTTGTTTCTGTAAAGCCAAAAAGATATGCACAACTTAATCCAGTTATCAATAATCGTACTGCTGCTTCCGCTGCTTTCGTTCGTACTGTTGATATTTTTCAACCGTCGTCTGCCGCGAAACGGTGATTTTCTTGCCGTTGGTTTTCTGGGAGCGACGTTTGCCATTTCAGCCTGGATTTTCTGGAATGTCATTGTGGTTGGCTACGACCCTGCGTTCAAGCTTGTCTGGAACTTTAACTGGATTGATTTTGGAGACGTGCCGGGTGTCGGCCCGCTGCAGATCAAGATGGGGATACTGATTGATAACCTGACGGCGATCATGCTTGCGATGGTGTCGCTTATCAGTCTTCTGGTGCACATCTACTCAACCGGGTACATGTCCGGGGATAAATATTATGGACGCTACTTTGCCTATCTCGGTATCTTTACTTTCTCGATGCTTGGTATCGTGCTTTCGGACAACCTGTTCTCAATCTATATTTTCTGGGAGCTTGTCGGTCTGTCCTCTTATCTGCTTATCGGTTTCTTCTTTGAGAAACAAAGTGCGGCGGATGCGCAGAAAAAGGCTTTTCTCACCAACCGCGTCGGCGATATTGGCATGTGGCTGGGAATCCTTATCCTGTACTCGCAATTTCACACGTTCGGTTATGAAGAGATCTATGAGCATATCAAGGCCGGTGATTTTCACATGTCCCAGGCATGGCTGACAGCGGCGGGCATCCTGCTCTTCATGGGGTGTGTCGGTAAATCTGCACAGTTTCCACTGCATGTCTGGCTTCCTGATGCGATGGAGGGCCCGACTCCGGTTTCGGCGCTTATCCACGCAGCAACCATGGTTGCCGCCGGTGTCTACTTCGTCGCAAGAATTTTTGTTATTCTTACAGTTGATGCCCTGCATGTCATAGCGTTTACAGGAGCGATTACCGCCTTTATGGCAGCCACGATCGCCATTACACAACACGACATCAAGCGTGTTCTGGCATATTCGACGGTTTCACAGCTCGGCTATATGGTGCTTGGCCTCGGTGTCGGAGCGTATTCCGCTGCACTGTTCCACCTGCTCACACATGCATTTTTCAAGGCATGTCTTTTCCTTGGTTCAGGTGCCATCATTCATGCCATGCATCACGAACAGGATATGCGCTGGATGGGCGGGCTGAGCAAAAAAATGCCATGGACCTTTGTAACCTTTACTGTTGCGACGCTTGCCCTTGCCGGCCTGCCTCTTACAAGCGGTTTTATGAGCAAGGACGCCATCCTGGCCGGTGCACTCGGATTTGCGGAAGTTGAAGGCGGCGGCATTTACTATCTGATTCCGGT
>JAKSCY010000696.1 GCA_022360355.1 Chlorobiales bacterium | reverse complement strand
ACCCTCAATTATCTTAGCTTCTTTATATACGAGCCTTTAACCTGAACACCGCCAACTCACTCTTGTCAGTCTGCGGAACATAAAGCAAGCTATCCTTGCGGTTCAGGCCGATATCGGCGGGGCCGGGAATATCCAGAAGCTTTGATGCCGTGGAGCGGTCGGGACTGACGGTAAAGACCTTGTTTCCCACCATATCCGACACGATGAATGTCCCGTCGTCGAGAACTTCGATACCGTCGAGGGCTTTGAAGTGTCTGGCCAGTCCGAACGCAACGGGCGCCTTCTCTCCGGCGGGATCGAGTTCGTAAATGTCGTGCGTCGCCCAAGAGACGCCGAACATCTGCTCCCCGAAAAAGGTCAGCCCATTGATTCCCGGCGGAGACTGGATTTCACGCTTTTCACCATCGGGCGCGATAGCGAATATTTTCCCGGCTGCACCATCTGAAACCCAGACTTCTCTGCCGTCCGTGGCCAGATCGTTCGCTCCCGCGAAACCGTCCGCAACCACTTCGAGGCCGTCACCCGAAAGCGTACAGCGCATGACACGGCTGTTGTCCGTAAAGTAGAGAAAGCCGTCGTGCACACACATGCCTTTAGGAGCATTGATTACCCCGGATGAAGTGCTCTCGACCAGCGGGGTTGTCTTAACGATATTGTCTTCTCCCATGACCGAGATGTATCCCTTGCCGTCATCCACCCAGTTTTCACCCGGTTTGCAGTCGATGTTCGAGACGTAGACCAGCCCGCTTTCCGGTTCGTAGAGCGCAGACTCCGGCTGACTGAGCCCGGATATCGTCACTACTTCCTCTGCGCTCCAAGGGCTTTCCGCATCACCGCAGCCCGTTGTCAGGGAAACAGCCGCCAAACCGGCCAGTAATAATTTTTTCATCGTGACTGTCTCATTACCTGTTGTTTTCTTCATTTGCCTAACTATTCACTGATTATAGCAATCAAGTATGGGTTTCATGCAAGAACCCAGTCCGCAAGCACTTTGGTTGTTGTTGGATGAATGAGATAACCGCCGCTGTGGTGAGGGTTCGACTTCCCTTCCCGAACTGACAGATTGTAGATCTTGTAATCCTTCATGGTTTCCACAAGTCCATACTGCCTCATTTT
>JAKSCY010000758.1 GCA_022360355.1 Chlorobiales bacterium | reverse complement strand
TTTGTTGCCGGACCTCCATCCAGTGCACGATGATCATATGTTAAGGAGAGTCCCATGTAAGGAACGAATCCAAAAGCACCTCCTTCAATTTGGGCGGGACGTTGTATAATGGTATTTACACCCAATATACAAGCCTGAGGCAAATTTATAATTGGGGTAAACATTTCTACCCCATAATTTCCTAAATTTGAAATGGTAAAGGTTGCGGCCTCACTGGATAGTAAATCGGGATCGACATTTCCTTTTCGACACGCTTCAGCAATTTTTCGCAATGCCAATGATAATTCTTCAAGACCTAAATCGCATGCATTTTTAACTGTTGGCACCATCAATCCGCGATCGGTATCCACAGCTAATCCAAGATGAACCTTGTTAAAGTAGCGTATCGAATCTCCCATGAAATGCACATTAGCCTCAGGAATTTTCTGCAATGCTCTAATGGTTGCATAACAAACCATATCATTCAGGGTAATATTAAATCGGTACCCTTTTTCTGATTGTTTCTTCACCTTTGCTCGAATTGAAAGGATTTTTCGTGCATCGGCACTCAAATGATGGGTAAGCTGTGCTGAATTTTGCAGGGAGTTATGCATCGCCTTTGCGATGAGCTTTCTTATATTGGTTAAAGGTCTTTCTTCAAAATCTGAACTTAATTCGGAGTTTAGATCATGGGTAGTGATCACACCACCGATTCCCGTACCAGACACTGAATTTATCCGTCCTTCATTCATTAACCGTCTAGCCAAAGGTGTGGTTCTTGGTGTAGAATCAATTAAAGCCACAACGTCTCGTTCAATAATTCTTCCACTCGGACCAGTACCATTTATGCCAAGGATATTTATTCTCTTTGCTTCTGCCAATTTTGTCCATATCGAGGAGTTGCAAAGGGCTGGTTATTTGCAAACATTTGAGGGGATCGAGTTTGCGGGAAATGAGATCGGCCTTGTTAGCGCGGTGGAAACACCCGTGGATGATTTCTCGTTGTTGGGCAATGAGGACCTCTTCCTGGTCATGCCCCTTCCCGAGGTGCCTGCAGGCTCTTATGCTCTTGAGGCGTTGGAGCAGCTAAATGCAATATATGGTGCTG
>JAKSCY010000354.1 GCA_022360355.1 Chlorobiales bacterium | reverse complement strand
TTAGAATTGACGGGGAACTCGAGCATGAATCGGGATTCATATACATCGAGGTGCATCGGCTCGAAATATCTGAAACTTTCCCTGGCAGGTGACTCACAGTTAAAGAGTATTTCAACCGTATATTAAAAAGAGCGCATTATGAATACGACAGCAAGAAATTTTGCAACGCCTTTGATTGCAGCAGCCTTTATCGTGTCAGCTTCAACAGGACTTATGATTTTTTTTGATTTTGAACCGGGTATCGTCGAGCCTGTTCATGAGTGGATGAGCTGGGTTCTGGTGGGCGGTGCTGTTTTGCACCTGATAGCGAACTGGAAGGCGTTTACGGGCTACCTGAGCAAAAAAACAGGGATAATGCTTATCGGGACGGCGGTTGTGATTGCATTGTTGTCGCTCTATCCATGGGGGGAAGAAGAGGAGGATGGAAGGAAAAAAGCCGTTAAATCCCTGGAAAAAGCTTCCCTCGTAACCGTCTCAGGTGTTGTTGATACCGGTGTTGATCAGCTTCTGACAAAGCTCTCCCGTAACGGCATTACTGTCCGGAATTCAGAGGATTCCCTGGAGGAGATAGCGGAACAGAACAACATTGATGAGAAAGCTCTTTTCGGGGTTATTTTTGAATAAAATGCTGTCTATGCGGGTTCTTATTATAGAAGATGAGCCGGGAATAGCCAATTTTCTCAAAGAGGGTCTTGAGGAAGAGTGCTTTGCGGTAGATGTTGCAAACAACGGCCGTGAAGGATTGTCGATGGCATTGAGCAATGACTATGACCTGCTTGTCGTTGACTGGCTTCTCCCCGGTTTAAGTGGCGTGGAGGTGTGCAGGCAGTTCCGGAAGGAGTGCCCCCAGGTTCCGGTTATTTTCCTTACGGCAAAGGATACGCTGGACGACGTGATTTTCGGGTTGGAGTCGGGTGCCAGCGATTATATAAAAAAGCCCTTTGCATTTGAAGGACTGCTGGCGAGAATCCGTGTACAGTTGAGAACTTCGTTTTCAGGCAACCCGCTGCTGCAGGCAGGCGGGGTTGAAATGAACCTTGCGGCGCACAGGGTAACCTGTAACGGGAAAGATGTTTTATTGACTCCCAAAGAGTTTGCATTACTGGAATATCTGTTGCGCAACAGGGGAATCGTCTGTACCAGAAGCAGGATTATCGAGCATGTCTGGGACATTCATTTTGACGCCGACACATCGGTGATCGATGTGTATGTAAACTTTTTAAGGAAAAAGCTTGATGTGTCAGGCTGCACTGATCTTATCGAGACGGTAAGGGGCGTAGGGTATGTTATTCGCGAGAAATAAGGCTATGCGAAGAAATATCGGAACAGAGGCTTCTTCCATGGGCTTCGGCAGGGAGATAAGCATTCGCAACAGGGTTTCTGGCCTTTTTCTCATCGTGACGGCTTCGTTGATGGTTGTGGTGTTTGTTCTGGTTTATGTACAGGTTGAGAATGATGTATACAGCCATATCGATGAAGAGCTTAACGAAGAGGCGGGTGAGTTTGTCGGAGGGTTGCAGGTAACGAAAGATGGAGTGTTGTTTACAGATCAAGCCGAGTGGATGGAGCGTTCCCACATTACTGTGGATTTTTATCCCAAATTCGTACAGGTTGTTGCGGCAGGTTCCGCACCTGGGATTGTAAGGAAATCATTTAATCTTTTCAACGATACTCTTCGCTACGATCCGTCTCTCGGTGATATTGCTTTTTATAACTCTGACATTGCCGGTGCATCGGTTCGTCAGGTCCAGGTGCCTGTTTTTCATGGGAGAAATACAGACGCAGCAGTATGGGTGCTGGTTGCAGTTCCGCTTGAGGAATCGCTTTTCGTGCTCTCTGACTTGCGGACAGTGTTGTTTTTTTCCCTGCCGGTTATATTGCTCATCCTGTTTTTTGTGACCCGTTTTATTGCAGGAAAAAGTCTTGCTCCTCTTGAACAGGTGATCGATACGGCTGAAAAGATAACCCAGGAAAATCTCGATGAGCGTATCGAACTTCCCGCAAACAGGGATGAACTGTATCGTTTGTCATCGACCATAAACGACCTGCTTGACAGGTTGCAGGCAGCCTATACAAGAGAAAAACAGTTTACGGCTGATGCTGCCCATGAGTTGAAGACGCCTCTTGCTTCTCTTCTGGGTACTCTCGAGGTCCTGATAAGAAAACCGAGAGACCCCGATCGTTACAAAGCCAGGATCGAGTTGTGTATCGATGAGCTGAAACGAATGTCGGGGTTGATAGATCAGTTGCTCTTGCTTGCAAGGTACGACAGTGCTGCTTTCAAGCCGGACATCGCTGCTTTTGATGCGAGAGAGGCTGTTGTGAAAGTTCTGGACAGGGTTGAAGGGCAGGCAAGGGGGAAAAATATTGATATAACTGTCAGAAACAATGGGCAGGCAATGGTACAGGTGGATGCATCGATGCTTGAAATAATGCTTGACAACATTGTTTCCAACGCAGTCAAGTATTCCGAAAGAGGAGCACCGGTCACGATTGCTCTTGAAAACAGAGGTGAGTCAGTTACCTGTTCGGTAACTGATGCCGGTCCCGGAATTTCACCGGAAAAAGTCGATCGTATTTTCGAGCGCTTCTACCGGGCCGATGAATCAAGGAATTCACAAACGAGCGGAACCGGCCTCGGTCTTGCCATTGTGAAAAAGCTTGCGGATATACAGCACATTACGCTACACCTGTCGAGCAGCGAGCATGAGGGCACAACGGTGGCTTTTGAGATTCCCGCAGCCTGACCCGGGCCGGAATATCCCCGCACATCGACCCCATACGTTTAAATGGAGATGCACATGCTGGATTCACTGCTGATACGACGTGCACTGCCGCTGCTGGTTTCTTTTATCATGCTTGTTGTTCTGGCTCTTCTGTTCGACTATTTCCTGCATGTTGCAGGGCTTGTCCGGGTTGG
>JAKSCY010000411.1 GCA_022360355.1 Chlorobiales bacterium | reverse complement strand
CGAGTGCCCGCAATTCCCTCCCCCAAAACAAACAGGATAATTTTCTCCTCGGCCTTTTCCAGGGGCACAGCTATCCCCCACTGGTGGCGGCCCTGTTGGAACGAGGCGCTAAGGAATTAAATTCGGACTCCGAAACCGATATCAGGGACATGGCCGCGGACTTTATGAAAAAGACCGCGAAGATTATCAAAGACAAGCCGGACTTTGAAGACTTCTTCCAGGAACACTGGGGCGATCTCCTCCGGGCCGGGTTCACCTCTGTGGAAATGTACGGCACCACGCTCTTGGGCGACAAGAAGCTGTTGGGTCAAATCCTCCAGCGAGTCGCGGGAGACCTGGCGAAACACAACAATTCGAAATTACTGGGGGCGGACGCTCTCTATGGTATTGTCAACAGCACCGCCGCCGTGGTGGCGGCCCAACCGGAACTCGCCTCCAATCTATTGGGGCCGAATCGCCGCTGGATAGATCTACTCGTCACATCCGTCGCCCATACGATAAATGAACACGGCACCGGCAAGATCTTTACCAAGGCGGGGGTTGAAGCTTTGTTTAAGCAATCCTTTGCAACCTTCTCCGAGCACCCCGAACTGATAGCCGGAGACAGCGAGTTAGGGGCCAAACTGGTTGGAGGTGTGCTTAAGAGTCTCGCACAGAGCGATTCCTATGCGGCTGCAGATCTCGCCCAAACCGCGATTACCGCCGCCCTGGATACACTCGCCGCTAATCCGGCTCTGATCAAATTCGACTACTCGGAATTGGCGGCCTCTTTCGCCGGCACAGTCGCGAATCTGGTGAAGACCAAGAAGATCTCGCGTATTGAAGCGAACGATATACTGGATGAAGCCATCAGTGCTTTGGTCAAGAATCCCGAGCTGTTCCTCAAGTTGGAAGACAAGCTGGCGGAGGGCGTGCTCGAAGCGGTTTTTGCAGCCTTGGGAACGGAAAGCAATGACCTGGTGGTGGGCGCAGCCCTCAGTCAATTGATTTCAGAAGTCGTTTCCGCGCTGGCCAAAACAGGCAAGGCGGCGCTCAAAAATCATCCCCTGCAGGAACTGGTGGCGCAGCTTGAAGCTGTCATCACCGCAGGTTTGAAGCGGGCCCAAAGTGAATTGGGGCATACCCTCGACCTGCCTACTGTACCTGTCGCCATTGGCCTTCTGATAGAAGCCTGGGCCAAGGGGCATGTGGCAACTCTGGATCCTGATAACGACAACTTCCGTGCCCTCTTCGCTGAACTATCTGCTCGGGCCGCCGCTTAAGGAGTGAAAAGATGAAGACGTTCTGCAAATCCTTTATTTTAATCGGTCTGCTTTTGTGCTGTACGCTGTCGGGTTGCATGACGCAACGCGAGGTCAAGGCCATTG
>JAKSCY010000179.1 GCA_022360355.1 Chlorobiales bacterium | reverse complement strand
GTAATTCCTCTCCCTCACCTTCGGTAGCAACTATTGTTCCTTTGCCATATTTGGTCAAGAGAACGTGATCACCCTTGCGAAATTCCCCCTGGCCTCTTGCTGCAGAGTGTTTTTCCAGTTTGGACATATCAACAGGGATCTGCTTTTCTTTGAAAAATTTGCTGATATTGTCAATGTTGGAGCCGACTGTGGTAAGGCGCTTCTTTCTGGCAAGTCGTCCCAAGCCCCTTTCATCCAGGGCCGAAAGCGGCACATCGATCAAAAAGCGAGAAGGATTGCAGACGATTGTGCCGTTGAAAGTCCTACGACTCCTGGCACCGACCAGAAACAATTTTTCTTTGGCACGTGTCATGCCGACATAACAGAGCCGCCGTTCTTCCTCAAGCAAATCGGGATCATTACTGTTTCTGCTGTGAGGCAATAATCCGTCTTCCATTCCAACCAGAAACACAATTTCAAACTCAAGACCTTTGGCGCAATGTAACGTCATCAGTGTTGCTCTTGGCGATCCGGCTTCGTACGAATCCGTATCAGCAACGAGGGATACCTGATCGAGGTATTCCATTGTGCCGGCATCAGGATTTCCAATTTCAAACGATTTGGCGGATGCTATGAGTTCCTTGATGTTATCAATCCTGCCAATTGCTTCATCGGTGCCCTCTTTCAACAAAGCGTTGAGATACTCGCTTTCCTTCAAAACGAAATCAATTACCTGGGATGGAGATTCACCATGGTCAATTGAATCCTTTATTGACTGGATCAGGGACTTGAATTTGTTTAATGCACTTTTCGCTGTCGGCGTCACGTCCAGAAAGGACATTTTCTCAGTGATAGCTTCCCACGACGAAATACCTTCTCTGACGGCTACAGCTTCCAGCTTTGTTATCGTAACATCGCCGATGCCTCGCGAAGGATTGTTGATAATTCTCCTGAGACTGACAATGTCGTCCATATTGACCGCAAACTGAACATACGCGAGTATGTCCTTGATTTCCTTGCGGTCATAAAACCGGGTTCCGCCAATGAGCTGATAAGGGATTTTGTGCCTGCCAAGCGCTTCCTCGAATGAACGGCTTTGTGCGTTCGTACGAAAGAGAACGGCAAAGTCACTTGGCTCCTTTTGTCCAAGCATGCTGTTGATCTCCCGCACGACAAAACTCGCTTCAGAGCTTTCATCATCCGCCAGAAAGTACGTGATTTTTTCCCCTTGCCCTTTGTTCGTCCAGAGCTTTTTGGGATGTCGCCCCAGCAGGTTTTCAACGACACCATGGGCACCATCCAGGATGTTTTGAGTGCTCCTGTAGTTCTGTTCCAGTTTAATAACTCGTGTGCCGGGAAAATCCTTGCTGAAATTGAGGATGTTTTCGACATCGGCACCGCGCCAGCGATAAATGCTCTGATCGTCATCGCCTACCGCACAAACATTGTTCTTCGGGTGGGCTAGTTTTCTGATCAGGCCATACTGCGGAAAATTGGTATCCTGGTATTCAT
>JAKSCY010000112.1 GCA_022360355.1 Chlorobiales bacterium | reverse complement strand
CTTCGGAGGTTCGAATCCTTCCCTACCCACCATGGTTTTCTGGCAGCCAGGCTGATGTAGCTCAGTCGGTAGAGCACTTCCTTGGTAAGGAAGAGGTCACCGGTTCAAGTCCGGTCATCAGCTCAGATGCTCATGTGGTTAGGCAGACGTCAGTAGCTTAATTGGTAGAGCAGCGGTCTCCAAAACCGCAGGTTGGGGGTTCGAGTCCCTCCTGACGTGCCGGTACAGGGGTAAAGTGCAAAAAGGTATTCTATTTTTGGAAGGCGGCTTATGAAAAAATATCTCGATAAGGTGGTCAGGTATTATCACGATGTTGTCAATGAGATGAAAAAGGTTTCCTGGCCGAGTCCTGAGGATACCCGCGATCTGACTGTTGTTGTTCTGACCGTCTCCGGGTTGCTTGCCCTGTTCACTTTTGTGGCAGACTGGCTGATTAACTCATTTATCGGAAAATTGTTGTAAGAAAAGAGGGATGAGGTAGAGCGGATGAGTGAGAGTGAAACAATAATAGAGCAGGATGCGCAGGGTTTTCCGAAACCTCGCTGGTATGCTTTGAGGATATATTCCGGTCACGAGCGCAAGGTCAAGGAAGGAATTGAGCTTGAGGTCGAGCGCCAGGCACTGGGGGACAAGATCCTTCAGGTTTACGTGCCCTACGAGAAGTTTGTAGAGGTCAAGAACGGCAAGAAGAGAAGTCTCACAAAAAATGCTTTTCCCGGTTACGTACTTATCGAAGCGGTGCTTGATAAGCAGACCAAAAACCTTATCATGGATATTCCTTCGGTCATGGGGTTCCTCGGGGTTAATGACGTTCCGACCCCTTTGCGGCCCGACGAGGTTGAAAAAATTCTTGAACCTGAAGGTACTGTCGAGCAGCGTTCCGTTGTCGAGGCTCCTTTCCGTGTTGGTGATTCCGTCAAGGTGATAGATGGTCCTTTCAGTTCATTGACCGGAGTTGTTCATGATGTTTGCACCGAGAGGATGAAGGTGAAGGTTATGATTAACTTTTTCGGGCGAAGCACTCCTACAGAGCTTGATTTTTCCCAGGTTAAGTCAATTTCTCAATAATACGGCTTGAGTTTTATTCGGCTGTTGAAACAGTGATATTGTATGGCAAAAAAGGTAGTTGGGTTTATTAAACTGCAGATTCCGGCAGGAGGTGCCAATCCTGCGCCGCCCGTCGGGCCGGCTCTTGGTCAGAAAGGTGTGAACATCATGGAGTTCTGCAAGCAGTTCAATGCGAAAACCCAGTCGCAGTCGGGAACCATCATTCCGGTTGTGATTACGGTATATTCGGACAAATCATTCACGTTCATCACCAAGACTCCTCCGGCTGCGGTTCTGCTGCTCAAGGAAGCCAAGTTGCAGAAGGGGTCCGGTGAGCCGAACAAAAACAAGGTCGGCAAGGTGACGGACGAGCAGGTTCGCAGGATTGCGGAGTTGAAGATGCCGGATCTCAATGCCGTCGATATTGAGGGTGCCATGCAGATGGTCCGGGGTACCGCAAGAAGCATGGGTATCGTAGTAGAGAACTGATTATTCATCAGGATATGGAATGATTGTGGGAGACCGTCAGGTCGTTTTTTTAACCACTTGCAGGAACAAAAATGGCAGGAAAAAAATACAGAAATGCTTTTGGTAAAGTAGCGGTTCACAGCGAGTATGATCTGCAGCAGGCCGTAGAGCTTGTCAAAGAGATTACCGAGTTGAAGTTTGATGCGTCGGTTGATGTGGCGATGAAGCTGGGTGTCGACCCGCGTCACGCTGACCAGGTTGTCCGCGGAACGGTTATGCTTCCTCATGGAACAGGTAAAACAGTGTCGGTTCTTGTTGTTTGCAATGAAGCAAAAGCAGGTGAGGCGGAAGAGGCCGGTGCCGACTTCGTAGGCTTTGAAGATTACATCGAAAAAATCCAGAACGGGTGGACTGAAGTTGACGTCATCATAGCAACGCCTGATGTTATGGGTAAGCTTGGCAAGGTCGGTAAAATTCTTGGCCCTCGAGGCCTTATGCCCAACCCGAAATCGGGAACGGTTACCATGGATGTTGCCAAAGCGGTAAAGGAAGTAAAAGCTGGCAAAATCGAGTTCAGGGTTGACAAGGCCGGCAATGTACACGCTCCTGTAGGGAAAGTATCGTTCGGCGCCGAGCAGCTTGCAGACAATGTTACGAGTTTTATCAAGGAGGTTGTCAGATTGAGGCCTTCAGCTGCAAAGGGGCAGTATATCCGGAATATTTCCATCTCCAGCACAATGTCACCGGGGATCAGGGTGAAAAAAGAGAAGTTTGTCGCCTAACATAAACGGTTTACAAGATGAAGCGCGAGAAAAAAGAGCAAATTGTTAAAGATGTTGCCGAAAAGCTTGAGAAAGCCCAGGGTATTTACCTGACCGAGTTTCAGGGGCTGGACGTCGACAAAATGGCTGAGCTGAGAAGCGAGTTCCGCAAGGCTGGTGTAGAGTACAGGGTGGTAAAAAACACACTGATAAAGAAAGCTCTCGAAAATGTCGATGGCGGTGACCGCTTGGCTGAGGGGCTGATTAACACTACAGGGATGGCCATCGGCTATGATGATCCGGTTGTTCCGGCAAAAATTATCGAGAAGTTCGGCAAGAGTAACGAGATGCTGAAATTCAAGATGGCTGCCATTGACGGAGCTGTTTTCGAAGCAGACAAGTTGAAGGAGCTGTCCAAGATGCTCAGCAAAACCGAAAACATCGGCCGTGTCGCGGGTCTGGTCAACAATGTCATCAGTTCCGTTCCCATGGTGGTCAACGCGGTAACGAGGGATCTTGTTTCCGTTATCGATCAGATAGCGAAACAGAAGCAGGGTTCATGATACAGGTTTATTACGCACTCAAAAATTGTATACAATAAATAAAAACAAGAGAGGAAGATAATGGCATCTATTGACACACTTGTAGAGGAAATTGGTAAGTTGTCGCTTACCGAAGCTTCCGAGCTGGTGAAAGCCCTTGAAGAGAAGTTTGGCGTGAGTGCTGCTCCGGCGGTTGTTGCCGGTGGTATGGCAGCAGCTCCTGCAGGTGAAGCGGCTGCTCAGGAAGAAAAAACGGAATTTGACGTAGAGCTGAAAGCTATCGGCGGCAACAAGATCAACGTCATCAAGGTTGTCCGTTCTATTACCGGCCTTGGTCTGAAAGAGGCAAAAGAAATGGTTGACGGTGCACCGAAAGTTGTTAAAGAGGCAGTAAGTAAGGAAGAAGCTGAAAAAATCGCTAAAGAACTCACGGACGCAGGTGCGGAAGTTGAGCTGAAGTGACATTTTCTCAAGCGTCGATTATGATCATAAGCTCCGTTTCAGCATGAGGCGGAGCTTTGCCTGTTTGTAAGAGTTTGACCGTGCAGTTCCTCGAACACGATGTTCAGTGCTGATAAAGGCATCAACTGAATAGTTATTGTGTTTTTATTCAATGAAGAGAATGAGAAGTACTTCCTGCAATCGATAAAAGTGAGGTGCAAGTGAAAGTGGCTGATAAAACACAGAAAGAGTGTATTGCCTTTTCCAAGATCCAGAGTATTGTCGATCCTCCTGATTTATTACAAGTTCAGTTAGATTCGTTCAAGAGGTTCATTCAGGACAGTGTTCCTCTTGCCAAGCGTAAAGACTACGGGCTCGAAAAGGTTCTCCGCAGTGCTTTTCCCATAACTGATACTCGGGGTCTTTATTTACTTGAATATATATCATATACATTTGACAAGCCGAAATATTCCGTAGAAGAGTGTATCGAAAGGGGGTTGACCTATGATGTGTCACTCAAGGTCAAGCTGAAGCTGTCCTATAAAGACGAGTCTGATGAGCCTGACTGGAAGGAAACAATCCAGCAGGAGGTCTATCTTGGACGTATCCCTTATATGACCGATCGCGGTACATTTATTGTCAATGGGGCCGAGCGCGTTGTCGTCGCTCAGCTTCACCGCTCTCCGGGTGTCGTGTTCAGTGAAGCCATACATCCGAACGGAAAAAAAATGTATTCGGCAAAGATTGTCCCGACAAGGGGGTCATGGATAGAGTTCCAGACCGACATCAATAACCAGATATACGTTTACATCGACCAGAAAAAGAATTTCCTGGTCAGCGCACTGTTACGGGCTATAGGTTTTACAAAAGACGAGGATATTCTGGGTCTGTTCGATCTTGTAGAAGAGGTTCCGGTCAAGGCAAACAAGAAAGACTACCTTATCGGCAAGAACCTTGCATCGGACATTATCGATATGCAGACAGGTGAGGTTGTCAGTGCAAGAACGGCAATTACCGAAGATATTCTGGACCAGATTACAGCCGCCGGATACAAAACGGTCAGGATCATGAAAACCGGCACAGGTGAAAAAGGGCTTGACAAATCTGTAGTTACCAATACCATTCTCAATGACAGTTCCGTCACCGAGGAAGAAGCTCTCGAAATTGTATATGAGGAACTGCGGGCTAACGAGGCACCGGATATCGATGCGGCAAGAAGCTTTCTCGAAAGAACCTTTTTCAACCAGAAAAAATATGACCTGGGAGATGTAGGGCGATACAGGATCAACAAGAAGCTTGGTAAAGAACACAGTGCGTTCGGAGAGTTCCTTGATGAGAATCCGGAGCTGAAAGCTCTGTCGGATGGCATTTACGAGAAAATTCTCCAGACGATCCAGTCATATTCGGATGAGCCGATGGGAGAGGATATCATGGTGTTGACGCACTATGATATTATTGCAGTTATCAACTATCTGATCAAACTTGTGAACGGACAGGCAGAGGTTGACGATGTTGACCATCTGGCCAACAGAAGGGTCCGAACTGTGGGTGAACAGCTTGCTGCGCAGTTTGTTGTAGGGCTTGCGAGAATGGGAAAAAATGTTCGTGAAAAGCTGAATTCACGTGACACGGACAAGATTGCTCCCGCCGATCTTATCAACGCCCGTACGGTATCGAGTGTTGTTTCAAGCTTTTTCGCGACAAGCCAGCTCTCGCAGTTCATGGATCAGACAAATCCTCTTGCGGAAATGACCAACAAACGCAGGGTGTCTGCTCTTGGCCCCGGAGGGCTTACCAGGGAACGTGCGGGTTTCGAGGTTCGCGACGTTCACTATACGCATTACGGTCGTCTCTGTCCCATCGAAACCCCTGAAGGTCCCAATATCGGTTTGATATCCTCGTTGTCCGTGTACGCCGAGATCAATGACAAAGGGTTTATCCAGACGCCGTACCGTGTTGTTGAGAAAGGAACGGTTACCGACCAGGTACTTATGCTTTCAGCCGAGGATGAAGAGAACAAGATCACTGTTCCGGTCAACGTATCGCTGGACGAAAAAAGGAAAATATCCACGGAAACTGTTCAGGCAAGGACCAAGGGTGACTATCCGGTTGTTACCGCTGAAGAGGTCGATTACATGGATGTGTCTCCGATTCAGATCGTCAGTGCGGCAGCGGCTCTTATTCCGTTTCTTGAGCATGACGATGGTAACCGTGCTCTCATGGGGGCGAACATGCAGCGGCAGGCGGTTCCGCTTCTTGTTGCGGATGCACCGCTGGTTGGAACCGGCATGGAAGCCAAGGTTGCCCGTGACTCGCGTGCGGTAGTACTTGCCGAAGGGGCAGGCGTTGTAGAGCTGGTTACTGCCGAGAGTATCCGTGTTCGTTACAACATGGGCGGTAATGGTGAGGACCGGATGATCATGCTGGACCCTGATGAAGGGGTCAAGACCTACAATATGATCAAGTTCAAGCGCTCGAACCAGGATACCTGTATTACCCAGAAACCCGTTGTGCGGACCGGCCAGGCTATTGAGAAAGGGGACGTTTTGGCTGACGGGCCTTCTACTGAAAGCGGCGAACTGGCGCTCGGCAAGAATGTGCTTGTTGCATTCATGCCGTGGAGAGGTTATAACTTTGAGGACGCTATCGTTCTGAGTGAGCGTCTGGTCTATGATGATGTGTTTACCTCGATCCACATTCACGAGTTCGAGGCAAATGTCCGTGACACAAAGCGCGGTGAGGAACAGTTCACCCGTGACATCTACAATGTCAGTGAGGATGCACTGAGAAATCTCGACGAGAACGGTATTATTCGTATCGGTGCAGAGGTAAAAGAGCGGGATATTCTTGTCGGCAAGATAACGCCGAAAGGGGAAAGTGATCCGACTCCTGAAGAGAAACTGCTTCGTGCGATCTTCGGTGACAAGTCCAGCGATGTGAAAGATGCATCGATGCATGTCCCTGCAGGTATGAAAGGTATTGTGATAAAAACAAAGCTTTTCAGCCGCAAGAAGAAGATCGGCATGGATATCAGGGAGCGGCAGGAAGCGATAGATGCGTTGTATGATCGTAAGGAAGATGATCTCAGGGGCCGTTTCAACAAATGGATGAAACAGCTTTTTGAAGGCAAGAAGACCGCTGGTGTATACAATGAAAAAGGCAAGGAGGTTATTGCTGCAGGTACTGTTCTCGATGAGGGACTGCTTGGCAAATTTGCGGGTCTTGGTTTTCTCGAGTCTCTTGATATTTCGAAGGGTATCGTCAAGGATGCCAAGGGAAATGAAAACTTTCTCCGCCTCTGCAGGGAGTATCGTCTCATGTTGAAGGATCTGTCAGATGAACGTGAGAACGAGAAATACAAACTCAATATCGGAGACGAACTGCCTCCCGGTATCGAAGAGCTTGCCAAGGTATACATTGCCCAGAAAAGGAAAATTCAGGTTGGTGATAAAATGGCGGGCCGTCACGGTAACAAGGGAGTTGTCGGAAAGATACTGCCGATCGAGGATATGCCTTTCATGTCTGACGGAACTCCTGTTGATATCGTGCTGAATCCGCTTGGTGTTCCCAGCCGTATGAATATCGGGCAGCTTTATGAAACTTCTCTCGGATGGGCGGCAAAGCAACTCGGCGTTCAGTTCAAAACCCCGATTTTTGACGGGGCAACATATACAGAGGTGCAGGAGCAACTTGAAAAAGCAGGACTGCCGAAACACGGTAAGGTCAAGCTTTATGATGGACGTACAGGTGAGCCTTTTGACGACGAAGTTACGGTTGGCTATATTTACATGCTGAAACTCAGCCATCTTGTCGATGACAAGATACACGCTCGCTCAACCGGCCCCTACTCGCTCATTACACAGCAACCGCTCGGCGGCAAGGCACAGTTTGGTGGCCAGAGGTTTGGTGAAATGGAGGTGTGGGCGCTTGAGGCATACGGAGCAGCCAATATTCTCAGAGAGATGTTGACAGTAAAATCAGATGATGTTGTGGGACGAAACAAGACGTATGAGTCGATTGTTAAAGGCCAGAATCTCCCCGATCCGGGAACACCGGAAGCATTCAATGTGTTGGTTCGGGAATTACAGGGTCTTGGACTTGAAATACGTATTGACAACAAGGTGCCGTAAGGCAGCAGTTGTTGTAACGTGATACTTTCCGGGATTTCTAAAAGGTCGTTTAAGAAGGACATTTACTATGATTTTTTCACAGGGAGCCTCACCTATCAAAGGTGACTTTTCAAAGATAAAATTCAGCATTGCATCTCCTGAAAGCATTCTTGCACATTCGAGAGGCGAGGTGCTGAAGCCTGAGACAATAAACTATCGTACATTCAAGCCTGAAAGAGACGGGCTGATGTGTGAAAAAATTTTCGGCCCTACGAAGGACTGGGAATGCTATTGCGGCAAGTACAAACGAGTCAGGTACAAAGGCATTATCTGTGACCGCTGTGGTGTGGAAGTAACCATGAAAAGCGTGCGCAGGGAGCGTATGGGGCATATTTCTCTCGCGGTTCCTGTTGTGCATACATGGTTTTTCCGTTCAGTGCCCAGCAAGATCGGTGCTCTGCTTGATCTTTCGACCAAAGAACTCGAACGGGTCATCTACTATGAGGTCTATGTTGTTATCAATCCGGGTGAGCCGGGAGAAAAACAGGGAATAAAAAAGCTTGACCGCTTAACCGAAGAGCAGTATTTCCAGATCATAACCGAGTATGAGGATAACCAGGACCTTGACGATAGTGATCCTGCCAAGTTTGTGGCCAAAATGGGCGGCGAGGCAATTCACACCCTGCTCAAGGGTCTTGACCTGGATACCCAGGCTTCCGGACTTCGCAAGGTGCTCAGGGAAAGCGGGTCCGAGCAGAAAAGAGCCGACGCGCTGAAACGTCTGAAAGTTGTCGAGTCATTCAGAAAGAGTTATGAACCGGCCAAGAAGTCAAGGAAAAAGTCAACCGGACTGTTTCCCGAGGATGAAGCACCGGAGCCATATGTATACGAAGGTAACAAGCCGGAATACATGGTTATGGAGGTTATCCCGGTCATTCCGCCTGAACTGCGTCCTCTCGTGCCGCTCGAAGGCGGACGATTTGCGACATCCGACCTGAACGATCTCTATCGCAGGGTCATCATCCGCAATAATCGCCTGAAGAAGCTTATTGATATCCGTGCTCCGGAAGTTATCCTGCGCAACGAGAAAAGAATGCTGCAGGAAGCGGTGGATGCGCTGTTCGACAACTCCCGCAAGGCCAATGCGGTAAAAACCGGTGAATCCAACCGGCCCCTTAAATCGCTTTCGGATGCTCTGAAAGGAAAACAGGGCCGTTTTCGCCAGAACCTGCTTGGTAAACGTGTAGACTATTCGGGAAGATCGGTTATTGTTGTCGGTCCTGAACTCAAACTGCATGAGTGCGGACTGCCGAAAAGCATGGCGATCGAGCTTTTCCAGCCGTTTGTCATCAGGCGCCTCGTAGAGCGTGGTATTGCAAAGTCAGTGAAATCCGCCAAGAAGCTGATCGACAAGAAAGAGCCCGTTGTGTGGGATGTTCTTGAAAAAGTTATCGACGGGCGCCCGGTATTGCTTAACCGTGCTCCGACGCTTCATCGCCTTGGTATCCAGGCTTTCCAGCCGGTATTGATAGAGGGCAAGGCAATACAGATCCATCCGCTTGTCTGTACGGCGTTCAACGCTGACTTTGATGGTGACCAGATGGCAGTGCACGTGCCTCTTTCGCAGGAAGCGCAGCTCGAGGCGACACTGCTGATGCTGTCGTCGCACAACCTCATTCTGCCCCAGTCGGGTAAACCTGTTACAGTGCCTTCACAGGATATGGTGCTCGGCATGTACTACCTGACAAAATCAAGGCTGGGAGAAAAAGGCCAGGGACATCTGTTTTATGGCACCGAGGAGGTAATGGTTGCATACAACGAGAGTCGTGTAGATCTCCATGCACTTGTCTTTGTGAAGTATGACGGCCGGGTTGAACAGAAATTCGATCCATTGAGGATGCTTGATATCATTCCGGATGAGAGTGCCGAACAGAAAGAGTGGCTGAAAAAGCAGATTGAAGAAAACAAAATACTGGTGACAACGGTTGGGAGGGTGATCTTCAACCAGTATGTGCCTGAAAAGATCGGTTTTATCAACAAGGTGATCGACAAAAAAGGCGCGAAAGAGCTGATTTCAAAACTTTCAGGCGAGGTCGGTAACGTCGCGGCAGCGGAGTTTCTTGACAACATCAAGGAGGTCGGGTTCCATTTCGCCATGAAGGGCGGGTTGTCTATCGGACTGTCGGACGCTATCATTCCTGAGGCCAAGGTTCAGCATATCAAGAAAGCTACCAGGGAAAGCAACAAAATCGTCAGGGAATATAACAGGGGTACTCTCACGGAAAACGAGCGTTACAACCAGATTGTCGATGTCTGGCAGAAGGTGACAAACCTTGTCGCTGAAGAGTCCTATCAGAAACTGCGCAAGGATCGCGTAGGCTTCAACCCACTGTTCATGATGCTCGATTCGGGCGCCCGAGGTTCGAGAGAGCAGGTACGCCAGCTTACTGGTATGAGAGGGCTGATTGCACGACCGCAGAAATCCATGTCCGGGCAGCCTGGTGAGATTATCGAAAACCCGATTATTTCAAACCTGAAAGAGGGTCTTACAGTGCTCGAGTATTTTGTTTCGACGCATGGTGCCCGTAAAGGCTTGTCCGATACATCGCTTAAAACGGCTGACGCAGGCTATCTGACCAGAAGGCTGCATGATGTTGCCCAGGATGTTATTGTTACCGAAGAAGATTGCGGTACAACCAGGGGTATTCATGTAGAGCGCGGCATTGAAGAAGAGACAGGCGGTCAGATCAAGTTCAGTGAAAAAATCCGCGGCCGGGTTGCATCACGTGATATTGTCGATAATCTGAACGATGAAGTTGTTGTAGAGGCAGGCAGCATTATAACAGACGAGCTTGCAGGTGCTATCCAGAAAAATGTCGGTGTGGTCGAAGCCGATATTCGCTCGGTTCTTACCTGTGAGGCCAAGCAGGGGATCTGTTCCAAGTGCTATGGTACCAACCTTGCCGTGCACAAGCTTGTCGAAATCGGAGAGGCAGTGGGCGTTATTGCTGCACAGTCTATCGGTGAGCCGGGCACGCAGCTTACTCTTCGTACTTTCCACCAGGGTGGTACGGCGCAGGGTGGTATTGCTGAAACCGAGACCAAGTCTTCTTTCGAAGGTCAGGTCGAGTTTGAAAGCATCAGGAGCGTCGGGCAGGAGGTGATCAATGAAGATGGCATGCCTGAAGCCGTTGTTCTGGTAATTCAGAAAAACGGAAAGGTCAACATTGTCGATCCTGATTCAGGGAAAATGCTGAAGCGTTACGAAGTGCCTCATGGTGCACATCTTCTCTGCAGGAACGGGGACCTTGTCAAAAAAGATGACGTTCTTTTCAGCAGTGAGCCGAACAGTACACAGATTATTGCCGAACTCGAAGGGCAGGTGAAATTTGTCGATATCGAGAAAGGCGTTACTTACAAGGAAGAGGTGGATCCCCAGACCGGGTATGTCCAGCATGTGATTATTAACTGGCGTACAAAACTGAGAGCTTCCGAGACAAGAGAACCGAGGATCCTGATTGTAAACGATGAAGGGGAAACGCTCAAAACTTATCCGGTGCCGATCAAGTCCAATCTCTTTATCGAGGACGGGAAAAACGTGAAGGTCGGTGACATGCTTGCCAAAGTGCCGAGAAATCTTGACCGTGTCGGTGGTGATATCACCGCAGGGCTTCCGAAAGTTACGGAGCTGTTCGAGGCTCGTATTCCCTCTGATCCTGCTATTGTTTCCGAGATTGACGGTTACGTCGGTTTTGGCCCGCAACGCAGGAGCAGCAAGGAAATCAAGGTTAAAAACGAGTTCGGGGAGGAGAAAAATTACTACGTGCAGGTTGGTAAACATGTACTTGCAAACGAGGGGGATGAGGTAAAGGCAGGTGAGCCGCTGACCGACGGTGCGGTTTCCCCACAGGATATTCTCAGGATTCAGGGGCCTAATGCCGTGCAGCAGTATCTGGTGAACGAAATACAGAAAGTCTACCAGATCAACGCCGGTGTCGAGATCAATGACAAGCATCTTGAAGTTATTGTGCGTCAGATGCTGCAGAAGGTAAGGGTCGAAGAGCCTGGAGATACGGAACTGCTTCCAGGTGATCTTATAGACAGGACCGTTTTTATCGAGGCTAACAGGGACGTTTCCGAGAAGGTGCGTGTAACCGGAAAGGGAGATGCACCTGCAAGGATTCAGGAGGGCCAGTTATACAAAATGCGTGAGATCACGAAGCTCAACAGGGAACTTCGCAGAAACAGCAAGAAGCTTGTTACTGTCGAGCCTTCCCTGCAGGCAACCTCTCATCCGGTGTTGCTTGGTATAACCAGCGCAGCTCTTCAGACCGAAAGTGTCATTTCCGCCGCTTCTTTCCAGGAGACAACCAAGGTGCTCACCGATGCGGCGGTTGCAGGGAAGATTGACAATCTTGCGGGCTTGAAAGAGAACGTTATTGTCGGTACACTGATACCGGCAGGAACCGGATTGAAGAAGTACCGGCAGCTTACCCTCAAAAATGATGATGACGGCCAGAGTCCTGAAACCGCTGAGGTAACAGTTGACAAAGAACTTGCAGAGGACGGAGCATGACAGCATGATGTTACTTCCCAGGTGAACTGTGGTTAGAAAAATGAACACGCCGGCTCATGCATGATAATGGTCCGGCGTTTCATTTTTACGACAGAAGCAAACGATTAATCACCAGCCTTCCGAAAGTCCCATTGTTGCCGGTATTATGGATAATAAGAAAAGCTTGAAATGAAAAAGATAATAAGAAAATTAGCGCTTGTTCTTCTTGCCGGCGGGGACTTTGGGGTAGTACGCATGATAGACGCGAAAAAGCTGAAAAAATTGCTGAAAAGGCTTGCTCAGACCGATCAGCCGGATATGATTTTGATAGATAAAGATGAAACACAGCCGTTGCTCAGCTTGCTTGTTAAAAAGGATAGTGAGAAAAGCCTGCTTGATGGTGATACACTGCAAGCATTGCTTTGGAACGCTATTGACAGAGATGCTTATGTAGGAAGCTTGATGGACGGAGACAGGTTTTTTGTGAAAGAGGCTCTTTCCAAAAGAAACCATCATGTTGCACCTATGACTGACGAAAAAGATGTGCTTGCATTGATGGAGGCCTTGAAGCCTGTTTCCACGGATAAGAACATGATTCGTCTCGGTCCGAAAGGTGATGGAGGTTATCTCGTCCCGGATGATCTCCGGGGAATCGAGGCGTGTTTTTCTCCAGGTGTCGAATGCATTTCCGGATTTGAAAAGGATTGCGCAGATAGAGGCATAAAAGTATTTCTTGCAGACAGGTCGGTGGACGAGGCCGCCGAGCAGCATGAACTGTTCAGTTTTACGAAAAAATATGTGGGTATTACATCAAATGATGATTTTATGACCATTGATGACTGGGTGGCCGGTTCGTTGCGGGGTTCGGACGGGGAGCTGATGTTGCAGATTGATGTCGAAGGTTATGAGTATGAGATTTTTATGGGGATGTCACAAAACCTGATGAACAGACTGCGGATTATCGTTGCAGAGTTCCACAGTTTGAATGAACTGTGGAACAAACCGTTTTTTCAGTTG
>JAKSCY010000516.1 GCA_022360355.1 Chlorobiales bacterium | reverse complement strand
TTTGGCGATTCATTTTGATCCGCCCATCCGCCGGGCAGTGTCCATTTTCCATTTGACCGTTCCCTCACTAAAAGAACTTTGTTGTCTTTAATCACACAGGCACGCAAATCCACTTTAGGGGTAGCATAGCCTTTTTCCGGGATGAAAAATTTTTCTATTGCCTCTACATCTGAAGAACTGGTTTGTGAGTAGAGTACATTGCTTATTGCAATAAGCCGTTCATACCTTTCGTGATCATACGGATCCCTAGTATAGTGAATGCCGGTTTGAGCTATTGCTCTGATTTCCTTAATCAATTCATGCATTTTTTTCTGGTTGCTTGTTGGAAAACCGAGCACCACCCAATGCAGTCATCAAAACTCGCAACAGGTTTTTCAGATCGTTATTCCATCCTCAAGTCGAAAGGCAGCATGGTCATCCTGTACATACCCCCCGGCTGCTGCTCCAACTGCATCAAAAGATCAAGCGTCTGTATCGAGCGGTCGGCGAGGCTTCCTGGAGGAAGATTCCTGCCGAAAAGACGGGAAGAAAGTCCCGGCCCGCCGCCAAGAAGATATTCCATGAGCCCCTGAGGTTCAGGATAAAACTTCAGTCCCGGCACGGCGGAAGAATCCATTCCAGCCATAAATTGAGCCGCCCGAAGTGCATCCTCCAATCCGCCGATCCGGTCAACCAGCCCGTTCTTCATGGCAAGCTCCCCGATCCAGACCCTTCCGCCGGCAACGGCCTCAACCGCTTCGGGCTTCATCTTCCTCGATCGGGCTACCTTGGCAACAAAGTCGTTGTAGATCCAGCCTGTTGTTTCCATAAACTTTGCCATCCCCACTTCGCCAAGTGGCTTGAAAACAGTAAAACCATCTGCGTTATCTCCTCTTGTAAGCACCTCACGGTTTAAATTGATCTTTTCCTGCAGCTTGCTTATCTCCGGTTTCAGTGCATAAACACCGATTGAACCGGTAACGGTAAGCGGTTCGGCAAAGATGCTGTCCGCGGCAAGCGCTATCATGTAACCGCCTGATGCTGCAACGCTTGACATGGAGGCCACAATCGGCTTTTTCACTTTTGCCGAATCGAGAATCTGAAGCATGTTCGCCGAAGCCAGAGCATCCCCTCCGGGGCTGTCGATGCGAAGCACTATCGCCTTGACGCTTTCGTCATCGAGTGCAACCTGAACCGAACTTCTGAGTGTCTCTTCATCGAACCCCTGATCCTCCGCCCTTGCCGTCATATCATCCGCCGAACGGATGATCGGACCCGATGCCGTTATAATGGCAATACTTTCTTTTGTTTCGGGCTCATATGGCCAGGGCACTGCTGCTTTATATCGTGCTCCGCTGACCAGAACATCGTCATCTTCCTGATTGTCTTTCTCCTGGATGAACGATTTCTTCACCCGTTCCAGGTATTCCCAGTGCCCGCTGACTTCATCAACAACCTTCAGCTTCATTGCCTCGTCTGCCGACAAAACTGTTTTTTTATTGATAATATTCTCGTAGGTCTCCATCGGTATCTCCCTCTGTGCCGTCACATAACCGGTATAGGCAGCATAAACACCATCCAGTATCATATCAATCTGCTCTTTGTACTCCGGGCTTGCGCCGAGCCTTGTAAACGGCTCAACACCGCTTTTCCATGCGCTCCATTGCGCAGCCTGAAAAGAAATACCGAGCTTTTCAAGGGTGCCGGTAAAGAACAGCAGCTCGGCTTTCAAACCGTCGAGCAGCAGAAAATTACCCCGTTCAGCTATGACCGTATCGCAGGCGGAAGCAAGCCAGACATCCTGGTCTCCCGCATTACGCAGAAACGCATGAACCGGTTTACCCGTCTTTCTTGTCCATTCAACGGCGCGCTGAAGCTGCTGGATCTTTGCCGATCCGGTTCGTAATCCGCTGATATCGAGCAGAACGCTCCTTACCCGCTCATCATCACCTGCTCTGTCAAGCAGGAAAATGATGTCCTGAAGCGACAGCTCTCTCGATTCCGGCTCAAATGGAAAAGAGAATCCGCTCTCCGCGGTTTCCCTGATATCACCTGAAACATCGATTTTCAGCACAAATGTTTCCGGCAACGATTTTTG
>JAKSCY010000326.1 GCA_022360355.1 Chlorobiales bacterium | reverse complement strand
TCCAGCTCGATCAGGGCGTCCTCTTGGTCAGGGGCAGCACCGAGATCAAGATCGACGGTCCGGGCGCGGCCGAGGCGGTCAGCCTCATCCTGGCCGCGGTCTCCGGCCAGGGCAATCTTCGCCAGGACATCCTGGAGGTCTTTCCCGCCCCCCAAAGGCCCTACGTGGAGCAGCTCCTGGACCATCTCCTGACCAGGCGGATCGTGGTGGAGGAGGATTCGCCCCTGCTCCCGGAGGGGGAGGAGCCCGAGTCTCACCAGGACGTCTTCTACTGGAACTTCGGCTTGAGCACCCAAAGGGCCGCGGAAACGCTCAATGACAAGTTGATCGTCGTCATCGGGGTAAACCATCTCAGTCTGGCCTTCTGCCAGGGGTTGGCCGCCGGCCAGGCTTCCAACTACCAGGTCGTGGACTACAACCTCCTCCGCAACTATCGCCTCTTTGATGATTCGGGACGGCTCAAGGAGGAGGCCTGGCCGGCCGAGCTGAAAAAGCCCGTGGGCGATGAAACCTGGGTGGAGTCCTTGGAGCCGGGGAGGATCGGTTGCCTGGTGGTCCTCTCGGACTTCGGCGGCCAGCACATCCTCCGGGATTGGAACCGCTACTGCGTCGAGAACAGGATCCTCTTCCTGCCGGTGGTCTTAAGCCGGGCGGTGGGGAACATCGGTCCCCTGGTCATCCCCGGCGAGACCGCCTGCTACGAGTGTCTTAGGGCCAGGGAGAACGCCAACCTGGACGATCCCCAGACGGCCCGGACCAGCGAGTACGAGGCCTTTGCCGGGCAGGCCGTGGCCGGTTTCCATCCGGTCATGGCCTCTGCCCTGGCCGACATGGCCGTCTTTGAGCTGATCAAGTTCTTCACCTGGAACCTTCCCTGGCGGGTAGGGGAGCTGATCGAGGTCAATCTCCTGGCCCCCGAGCTCAAGGCCCGCAAGGTCCTGGCCGTACCCCGCTGCCAGGTCTGCGGCGAGCTGACCACGAAACCGTCCCAGACCCCGCTCAAGGACGCCTTTTCCCTGGCCAACTTCCTGGAACGGCTCGATGGCTAGAGACTCGTTTCGACGGCTGATCGGCGTCCTCGACTACCTGGTCGACGACAAGGTGGGCCTCATCCGCCGCTTGGGCGAAACCCCCCGGGAGCCGGGGATCGGGGAGTTCTTCTTCTGGTACGCCCAGGCTTCGGACACCTCGGCCTTTACCCCCAACCAAAACTTCGGCAACACCGGCGGCGCCTCGGCCGTCCGGGAGAAGGCCATGGCCAAGGCCGTGGGCGAGGCGGTGGAGCGCTATTGCTCGGCCATCTTCGAGGTGGACGATTACCCCCTCTTCTCCCAGGAGAAAGCCCCTTTCGAGTGCCTTGCTCCGGACAGCCTGGCTCTTTTTTCTCCCGACCAGTACTCTTCGGCCGATTTCCCCTGGGTCCCTTTCACCCCAGCCACCACCGTCCGCTGGGCCTCGATGTACGATCCCCTGGCCGGTAAGGAGATCCACGCTCCGGCCTGTCTGGTCCACGTTCCCTACTACTTTTACGAGGACTCCGGCGACGCGGCCATCACCCAACCCATCTCCACCGGGCTGGCCTGTCACCTCGGCCTGGCCGAGGCCTCCCGGGCGGCCATCCTGGAGGTCATCGAGCGGGACGCCTTTACCATCTCCTGGCAGGCGGCCCTCTCCCCGCCCCAGATCATCCCCGAAACCCTGGACGACGAGGCCTATGATCTGCTGGAACGGATAGAGAGGGCCGAGGCGGAGGTAACCCTCCTGGACCTGACCCTGGACCACGGGGTACCCACGATCATGGCCGTGGCCCGCTCCCAGACCTTGTCCACCCCGGCCCTGGCTCTGGCCGCGGCCTCCCGCCTGAACCCGGGCGAGGCCGTCAGGACCTGCCTGGAGGAGCTTATTCACACCCGCCGCTACTCTCAGCTCATCAAATCCAAGATGGTCGAGTTCGATCCGGGACCTGACTTCAGCCAGGTCCACGATCAGACCCACCACCTAAGGTACTGGGCCGATCAGGACAAGCTGGACCTGGCCGGGTTTCTCTTTGCCTCCACCAAGAGAATCGAGTTCGAGGAGTTGGAGGACCTTTCCACCGGCGACCCGCTTTCGGACGTGGCCCAGCTCTGCGACCGGATCAGGAAGGTGGGACACCGGGTCCTTATCCGCGATCTGACCACCCCGGACGTGGCCCGGCTCGGTCTGGCCGTGGTCCGGGCCATCATTCCCGGCTTCCACCCCCTGTTCATGGGATATAAG
>JAKSCY010000489.1 GCA_022360355.1 Chlorobiales bacterium | reverse complement strand
TATCTGGTACAGGGCGTTGCGCTCCGCCTGGGTCAGATTCTCTTGCGCCACCTTACGACCCCGCCCGCGCAGCAGGGGCTGAGTGATACTGGCGCTTAGCACGGATCCCAACGAGGTACCGGAATCTCCGGCCAGAAAACGCACCCAATCAATGGCGAGGCTCGCGCTAACCTGAGCGCCGTCGGCCAGAAGCTGACTGAACCCCGTCCGTGCATCGGCTCCTATCTGTTCGTCGTCACCGTCTCGGACGTATCCGGCGTCCACCGTCCCGAACCATCGGCGTGCGAACTGGTGTCGGACCAGAGTCAGGTCCAGGACCGTTAAATACAGCCGTTCTTTCTCTGCCTGGTAGTCTCGGTTGTGTACGGTCGCGATGGTGAGCGCCTGAGCCAGGCTGATCACTCCGGACGGCGATACGCTTGTTTCAATAGGGATATCGTTTGGGCATGACGGAACATTGCTGTCGCTTATGCTATAATTGGATTTGCTTCCGTGACTGTCCTGCCATTTGCCGGTGATAATGTCATAGACTTCTTTATCTGCCTGCGCCACGAATTGTTCCGGGCTGCGGCAAGCTCCCATCCAAAGCATCAGGAGGATACAAAAGCGTCGTAAAAAACTGTATTTACCACTAAACCTTACCATACTACATACTCTGCAAGGAGGACAGAAATGTGACAGAGATTCTGAATCATGACCTTCATTCATGTCTCAGAGACTCGATGGGATCCACGTTGGCGGCACGGTAGGCAGGGTAAAGCCCAAATGTAATCCCAACCGCACCACTAATGCCAAATGCCAATACCAGAGAGCTACCTGTGATCACGGTTGGCATATTGCCAAAGCGTGTGACCAGCAAGGGGACGGCTAGTCCAAGGCAGATACCGAGTAACCCTCCCAGCAGCGTAAGCAACAGGGTTTCGGAGAGGAACTGGATAGTAATGTCGAGCTTCCTTGCGCCCATAGCACGTCGGATACCAATCTCACGCGTGCGCTCACTCACGGAAGCCAACATGATATTCATGAT
>JAKSCY010000146.1 GCA_022360355.1 Chlorobiales bacterium | reverse complement strand
TGGCCAGAAGGTTATCGATAGAACATTCACATCCGGAATGGCTTGTTGCCCGCTGGCTGGAACTCTTCGGCGAACAGCAAACAGTGGAAATGCTTTCCGCCGACAATCGCCCTCCTCTGACGGCCCTGCGGGGCAACACCCTGAAAACAAGCCTTGAAACCATGGAAAAGGCCTTGCGGGACGCATCCGTCACGTTCAGGAGTGCCGGACTTGAGCAGTTTATCCTGACACGGGATTTCAATGCTTGCGAACCGTTTCTCCATCTTGGGCTGCTTACCGTACAAAACCCGACACAGGCTCTCCCCTGCCTGCTCCTGAACCCCCTTCCCGGCGACAACATACTGGATATGTGCGCCGCTCCCGGCGGAAAAGCAACGTTCATGGCGGAACTCATGAAGAACAAAGGACGCATCCTGGCGGTAGACCGTTACCCGAACAAGTGTGAAAAAATCATGCGGCGGGCAAAAACCCTCGGCATAACCATCATCGAAACTGTTTCGGAAGACGCCAGAGCAGTTCAGGCGGACAAACGACCCGACGCCCTCCTCCTCGATGCTCCGTGTACAGGAACAGGCGTCCTCGGCAGAAAACCCGAACTCAGATGGAGGAGTTCACCGCATAAACTCGATGAGCTGGTAAACCTTCAGGCGGAACTGCTCGACCACGCCGGAAAACTTCTGGGGCCGGGAGGAGTGCTTGTATACGCAACCTGTTCGGTCGAGCCCGAAGAAAATCATATCCAGGTAAACCATTTCCTGGAACGTAACAAGGATTTCACAAGGGAAGACTCACCGGTCAAACTCCCGGATGTTTTCAGCCCGATGCCGTCAATTCCCGGAGCTTATCTTACCCTGCCGGGCAAACACGAGGGTTTTGACGGCGGCTTCGCACAGCGATTGAGAAAGAAACGCTGAACCGTTGATTTTTGACCCCGGCATGTCGGGCTTGTTGAACTATGGCAAGCTTTTTTGACTTTTTACTTTTGAATTTTGACTTTGCCTGTAATGCACGTTCTTGAAGCACCCTACAGCGATCATTTAGAGAGCTTCGTCAACTATCTGACGCTCGAAAGGAACTTTTCTCCTCACACAAGAACGTCCTATATGAATGATCTCAATCGGTATCTTCTTTTTGCACAGAACCTTGAAAAACCGGTTGCCGGGATAACCCTGGCCGATATACAGAGT
>JAKSCY010000446.1 GCA_022360355.1 Chlorobiales bacterium | reverse complement strand
CGGCATCTGGATCAAGGCCGATGCCGACACACCCGGCCGTATAGTGCAGAGCAGTGACAGAGATATCCGTCTTTTCTACCAAAGGTACGGTTTTGGATTCATTGGGTCTGTCATTGCAACGACATTGGCCATTCTCTTTACATGTGGGCCCGGTTGCCGGCGTCTTGTCCTGGCAGCACGATGGTTGAGCTTCGACAACGGGAGCACAGCAGCAGCTTTTGCCCTCATCCATCCGCGTCTGTGTCGGTGAAGTGGGGGGGGAGCAGCATTCGCAGCTGATGCACTTTGGCTGACCGGCAAAGACGCTGGTTAGTAGCGCCAGCCAGCAGGCCAACAACAGTAGTTGCCGCAATCGAGTTTTAAATTCCCACTGTACCATTAGTTATAGTCTAGTTTGGTAATCAAGAAAGTCAAGCAACAGCGAATACTACTAACAATACGTTTTATTCCCCCGGAAGGTTCCGTGATTCCTTTTTCTCCTGAGATAACCGAATATGGGACCTCTCATGCTGTTAGGGCTTGATCGATTTGGGATCCTTCATGATTTGCACTTTATGGCTTTCCGCTATTCCCCCTCAATAGGAATGGCTTCTACGGTGATATGTTTGAAGTGTCTGAAATCCAAAAGCAGTTCTTTGTAGTATCTGGGCTCCTGAGGCGTTTGGGTGATGATTGTTAATATCACGGCGTAGTCTTTGGGTCCGACCTTCCAGATGTGGAGGTCGGTGACTTGATTGTCGCTGTCGGCTTCGATGGTGGTTTTGACTTCCTTGTAGATCTCCGCGTCGATGCTTTTGTCTAGGAGGATACTGCTGGTTTCTTTGAGCAAACCGTAGGACCAGCGGCTGATGACGGCGGCACCGACGAGGCCCATGATAGGGTCGAGCCAGTTCCAACCGAGGTACTTACCACTACAGAGGGCGACAATGGCCAGCACCGAGGTAAAAGCGTCGGCCAGAACATGGATATAGGCGGCGCGGAGGTTGTGGTCGTGGTGCCCGTGGTGGTGATGGCCATGATCGTGACCGTGTTGGTCCCCATGGTCGTGATGATGATGGTCCTTGAGCAGGAAGGCGCTGATGATATTGATGACCAGGCCCAAAGCGGCAACGGCCATGGCTTCATTGAAGCGGATGGTCTGCGGCTCGACCAGGCGGTGCAGGGACTCAATGGCCATGACGAGCGCGACCACGGCCAAAGCCACGGCACTGGCAAAGCCACCTAAGACGCTGACCTTACCTGTACCGAAACTGAATGCCGGATTCTGTGCGTGACGACGGGCGCAGCGGTAGGCGAGCAAGGTGATGGCAAAGGCCGCAACGTGGGTACTCATATGCCAGCCGTCAGCCAGGAGTGCCATGGAACCAAAGAGCGACCCGGCTAGGATCTCAGCAACCATGGTGACGGCAGTGAGCAACAGTACCCAGAGGGTACGTTTCTCGCCGGTCTCGTGTATGACGACAAAGTCATGGGTGTGTTGATAGGCTTCGTTATTCACAGGTGTAGACATCAGGGTTCCTATACTATGCCTTTTCCGGTTGTATTTTCGTTCTATGATTGTTCCATAGATAGAGTGTCGGTACAACAAACAATGTTAATAAGGTCGAAGACGTTAATCCACCGACTACGACAATGGCCAAGGGCCGTTG
>JAKSCY010000243.1 GCA_022360355.1 Chlorobiales bacterium | reverse complement strand
CTTCCCCATTTTGACCTTTAACTTTTTACTTTTGCCTTAATCCTCCTCTCTTTCCCCCCTGACTCACTTGTTACTCGTCACTTGTTTTTGCCTTGTCCTCCGCCAGTTCCTGCATCTGACGGGAAAGATCCTTGCGGGAAAGGTTGTACATATGCACGTAAAAAAGATTGAACATGAGTACGGCGCCCCTGAGCGTCGGTGCTTTGGCGGCTCTCTGTATAGCCTGTTTAACCGTAAAGACTCGTTTTGTCAATGCGGTATAGCTTGGAATGAATGTTTCAATCGGGATTTTTTTCGGGCGATAAAGCATCTCCTGCCCCCAGGAAAACCTGAATGAGTCATGATCATTCCGGTCATGCAGCAACCGGCCTTCATCCGCCAGACGGTTAAAAACACCGGTTCCCGGAATTGGGCGCAACAGATTTATACCGGGCACATCTATTCCGGTATCATCCAGAAATGTTTCAATCGCACCGGCTTGTTCGATGGTATCCTCGTCAAGACCGTAAATAAAACTACCGTAAACACAAATCCCTGCCTCACGAATAGCCCGGATGCATGCAACCTGGCGCTCAACCGGATTGTGAAACTTGTGGTGTGCCCTGTTGCTTTCTTCAGCAAGACTTTCAATCCCAACCAGAAGCGCTCCACAACCGGATCGGGAAAAAACATCAAGCAGACGCCTGTTCTCTCCAAGTTTTGTTGTCGCCTGACCGACCCAGGATATGTTGAAAGGGATCAGTTCACGAAAAAGCTTTTCAGCATACTCTTCATCGGCATTGACTGTATCGTCAAGAAAAAAGAATATCCTCCTGTCCTTTTCAAGAAAACTCTCTACCTCACGAACCACATCGTCAATATTTCGGTGCCTTACTTTGTGCCCGTTCATAACATGAACATTACAGAAATCACAACTGTAGGGACAACCACGGGTAGTCTGCACGACATTTGTCGTGAAATAATGACGCAACTCGAGAACATCTTTGGCAACACTGTGCCCCAGAGAAAGATCGGGCAGTTCCCTGACACGATACTCTTTCTGTAACCGGTCATGCCTGAGATCAGCAAGAACGTCTTTCCATATTTCGTCAGCCTCACCGATAACAAGTACATCTCCATGTGCACGGCAACGTTCGGGAAAAATCGTCACATACGGGCCGCCCAGAACAACCCTGAACCCTTTTTCCCGAAGGAGAGCAGACAGCTCGAACGCAGGTTTTACCGCGCCGGTCTGAACACTGATACCTATAAGATCCCAGGATCTGTCAAGAGGAAATGATTCAAAACGAAGATCGCAAATATGTTGTTCGATTCCGGGCTCATCGACCGAACCGAGAATCATCAGGGAAAGAGGGGGAATAGCGAATTGCGCCCGTTTAATGACATTTTTCAGGACACCGTCCTTCAGACCTTGCAGAATTCCGGAACGTTCCGATTCACCGAGAAGCGAAGGGCCATCAACACCGCTGTCGGCAGGCACAAAAACAAGCAGTACCGAACGTTTACCCATCCCCATCCCCTGCCAGATCCTGAAGCTTTTTCAGCTCCAGGAGCGCATCAAGAGGTGTCAGACGATTGATATCGATGGCATCGATAGCTTGCTTCAACCGTCTTTCTTCCTTTTCAAAAAGATAGATCTGGCGGGGTTGTGACTCCTGCATCCCGGCCTGCACTGCCCCCGCAGGAAATTGATTTTCCCTTCTTTCCATACTGGAAAGAATCTCTTTCGCCCTCCTGATAACCTCGGACGGCATGCCCGCCATTTTAGCGACTTCGATACCGTAGCTGTTATCGGATGCACCCCGCACAATCTTTCTCAGGAAAACAACCTTGTCTGCTGTCTCCACAACAGTCGCGTTATAATTACGGATAGTATCAAAACGCTCCTCCAGTTCGGCAAGCTCATGATAATGCGTTGCAAAAAGCGTCCTTGCCCGGATAACAGACTGAATATATTCACTCATTGCCCATGCAATGGACATCCCGTCATACGTACTGGTACCCCTGCCGACCTCGTCGAGCAGAATGAGGCTTTTTTCCGAAGCGTTATTGAGGATGTTTGCCGCCTCGTTCATCTCGACAAGAAAAGTACTTTCCCCCGAGGCGAGGTTGTCCGATGCACCTACTCTTGTAAAAATCCTGTCAACAAGTCCGATCTCGGCAGCGTCAGCCGGCACGAAACAACCCACCTGGGCAAGCAGGACAATCAGCCCGTTTTGACGAAGAAATGAACTTTTTCCGGCCATGTTCGGACCGGTAACGATCAACATACGCTGCTTGTTATCGAAAAAGCAGTCGTTTGCCACATAAGGTTCGTCAACATCAAGGATACGCTCAAGGACAGGATGACGTCCATTGGTGACCGACAGGTTTCCGTGCTCTTTTACTTCAGGCTTGACATAACGGTATGCTTCCGCACAGCAGGCAAACGAGCACAGACAATCAAGCTCTGCGACAATTTCCGCGTTTTGCTGAATATCTTTTGCCCTGGACGCAATCCGGACGCAAAGATCACGGAAAAGCTGCTGCTCAAGCACCAGCCCTTTTTCCTCAGCGGTGAGAATCTTGTCTTCGTACTCTTTCAGCGCAGGAATGGTATATCTTTCCGCATTAACAAGGGTCTGTTTTTTCTCAAAATATTCAGGGACTTTGTCGCTGTTTGCCTTGCTAACTTCGATATAGTAACCGAACACCTTGTTGTACTGAATTTTCAGAGTCGAGATCGCGGTTTTTTCGCGCTCCGCCTGCTGAATGTCCATCAGGCGACTTTTTGCGTTTGACGAAACCGAGCGTAGCTCATCAAGCTCAGGGCTGTATCCGCTCCTGATATAACCGCCGTCCCGAAGAGTTGCTCCTGCTTCAGGGTCTATCGCTCCATCAATAATTGACGTGATTTCGGGCAGCAGGGTCAGATCAAGTGCAAGTTTCCTGAGTTTAGCACTATCCGAATCCTTCAACAGATCCTGAAGACCGGGCATTTTTTCCAGAGCAGAACCAAGCGCCCGCACCTCACGGGGCATACTCCGAAAAGTGGCGATCCTTGAGAGAGCCCTCTCGAGATCGTTGATTCCCCCAAGGGTTTCGCCAAGACCTTTACGAACCGAACCTTGTTCATGCAGCACTTCTACGGCATCAAGTCTGAGATGTATCTCATCAATTCTTTTTAACGGGCGCAGGAGCCAACGCCTGAGCAGCCTGGCCCCTGCAGGATTACGTGTGTGATCTATAACCTGAAGCAGGCTGCCGTTTATCGAGCCATCCTGCATGGAAGAAATAATTTCCAGATTTCTCTTTGTCTGCAGATCAAGCGTCATATGGTCCCTGCTATCAACAAGCGCGATCCTGGTAATGTACTGCAAACGGTTCTGCCGTGTTTCCTCGAGATATTGCAGAACAACCCCGGCAGCAACCCTCCCTGCAAAGGCTGACGCAATACCAAAACCCTTCAGAGAGTGGGTTTTAAAATGCTTTGCTATCACCTGTGAGGCATTCTCTTCGCTGAACATCCAGTCATCCAGAACGCTTACCACTGCTTCTGACGGCAGTATCCTGCTGATGGTTTCTCTGTATTCTTTGTCCCTCGAAGAAATCAGAATCTCCGAAGGCTGAATGGACTGCAGCATGTCTGCAACCTCATCGGGCTGCATATCCGAAATTCTGAATTCGGCGGTTGTCACATCGATAAAGGCGATACCTGCCCGACGCTCACGCCCCTTCTTCAGAAAACTTAACGCGCAAAGGTAGTTGTTGTGCTTATCTTCAAGTATCTCATCGCTGTACGTTACTCCCGGCGTCACAATATCGGTAATCTCGCGCTTGACAAGGCCCTTTGCCTCCGAAGGATCTTCAACCTGATCACAGACGGTAACCTTGAACCCCTTTTTTACAAGACGGGCAATGTAGCCTTCAGAAGCATGATGCGGAAAGCCTGCCATAGGAATCTCGGCAGCAGCCCCGTTTGATCGGCGGGTCAATACAATATTGAGAGCCTCTGAAACCTTACGGGCATCATCGTAAAAGGATTCATAGAAATCCCCGACCCGAAAAAGCAGTACATATTCCGGATACCGTTCTTTCACCTCGAGATACTGTCGCATCATCGGCGTTTGACTGTCTTTTTTTCTGCCTCGGGTCGCCTTCATATGTATTTGTTCATAAAACGGTTTTCAGGTAAATCAAGCTACTTCAGAGCGATAAAAAAAACAAGCCTGCCCACTCCCACCCCGGCTGCACACAATGACCGTCGTCGGCTTGAGGCCTGACCGCCTTGTTAGCCTTGTTTTTTCTATATTGTCCACCATTGAACATCTACCATTATTCACATTGTTACCATGGACTGGCACACTATACTCCGCTTCATTCACATCACATCTTTTGCCGCATGGTTCGGCACCGTGTTCACGTCGCTTTTCGTACTGAAAACACTTGAACCGAAACTGACAGGATCAGCCACTGACACTGCAACCTATCCAGAGTTTCTGCAGTCCTTTATCAAACGTGAAACCAAAGTAGCCGATGCAGGTTTTAAAATCGCAATTGCCTCAGGCCTGCTTCTTGCTTTCTTTTTTCATGGCTGGACCATCGGCGTACTGGTCAAATCAGGACTTATCATTCTTCAGGTCGTATTGACCATGGGATACATTATCAAGGCCATACAACCTCTCACCTATCCCTGCACCCGGTCCGAGTATAAAAAATGGTACAATCTTTTCACGATCTCGCTATCGATGTTCGCCTTGGTACTTGGGATAACGTTCTTTCTGTTGTAAAAAAATCAGGGGCCGCCATCGATATCAACAGCTCAACAATCACTATCGCAACAAGACATATTGCATTTGAAATTATAGTTGCTTTGCTGTATATTGCCGGTCAACAATTCTTAACATAACATGAAACGTAATGCAGGCACTGATAGAGATTTCAGACAAGCAATATCTGGTCAAGGCAGGTGATAAGCTGTTCATTCCGCATCAGAACGCTGAAGTCGGCAATGTTATTGACCTTACGCCGTTGGCCCGGATCGATCAGGACAAGACATCAATGGAGCCTTCAGGAAATGTGCAATTGAAAGTACTCGAACATCTCAAAGACGACAAGGTTGTTGTTTTCAAGAAAAAACGAAGAAAACGTTATCAGAAAAGAAACGGGCACCGTCAGTTGATGACTCAGGTTGAAGTTCTTTCGATGTGACGGCATTCATGATATTTTCAACATTAATCATTTCGACATATGGCTCATAAAAAAGGTGGCGGTTCAACAAAAAACGGCCGTGACAGTAACCCGAAATATCTGGGAGTAAAAGCATCAGGAGGTTCACTTGTCTCCGCGGGTTCAATTATCGTACGCCAGAGAGGCACGGTTTTCAAACCCGGTAATAACACGGGAATCGGCAGGGACCATACTATTTTTGCCCTTGTTGACGGTAAAGTCCATTTCAGAAACGGACGAAACAACAAGAAACACATTGACATACTCCCCGCCTGACTGCTTGTCTCGAAAATAAATTAACCGTATATTTCTAAAGCCGACCGTAAAAGGCCGGCTTTTTTTTTGCTTCATAAAGGGACCTCTATTAAGTGTCGTGAGCGCCTTGAGTACAAGGCGGACGGAGCACAAAAACCGGAGTGTACACAGAGTACATGAGGATTTCGAGCACCGGCCAACGAAGTAATCATGGTGCGCAACAAATAAATGGAGGTGTCCTAAAAAAGCTTGGAATTATCACCAGTATCCTGTCAATTGGTTGATATTCATATTGCAGAATTAAACACGTTACATGATATGAAAATTACCGTTATTGGCGCCGGCCATGTAGGAGCAACTGCGGCCCACCGCATTGCAGAACAGCAACTCGCGAATACTGTAGTACTTCTCGACATCGTTGAAGGCATCCCGCAGGGCAAGGCTCTTGACATGTATGAATCCGGCCCGGTAGGCCTTTTTGACACAAAAGTTCTCGGAACCAATGATTACAGTGACACCGCCGGTTCCGACATCATTCTCATCACTGCGGGCCTGGCCCGCAAGCCTGGAATGTCACGCGAAGACCTCCTCATGAAAAATGCAACAATTGTCAAGGAGGTAACCGATCAGGTTATGCAGTACTCCCAAAACCCTATCATCATCATGGTTTCAAATCCGCTTGACATCATGACCCATGTCGGCTATGTAAGGAGCAAGCTGCCGAAAGAACGGGTAATGGGAATGGCTGGAGTGCTTGATTCAGCGCGTTTCAGATCGTTCATAGCTGAAGAGCTGAATGTCTCAATGCGCGATATCAACGCCTTCGTGCTCGGAGGACACGGTGATTCCATGGTGCCGGTGGTCAAATATACCAATGTCGCAGGCATCCCCTTAACCGAGCTCATGCCTGAAGACAAAATCGAGCAACTTGTCGACAGAACCCGGAAAGGAGGCGCTGAAATCGTCAACTACCTTAAAAACGGTTCGGCCTACTACGCTCCTGCCGCATCCGCCGTAGAAATGATCGATACCATCGTCAACGACCGTAAACGCATACTCCCTTGTTCGACACTTCTCGATGGTCAGTACGGTATTGACAATATTTTTATCGGCGCACCTGTCAAGCTTGGAAAAAACGGTATTGAACAGATCCTGGAAATCAATCTTGACACCCCTGAACTTGAAGCGCTCCGAAAATCAGCCGCCATTGTAGAAGAGAATTGCAACAACCTTGCATCGTTGCTTGCCTGATACTGCAGCTCGTGTAGTGAAAAAATAAAAAGCGCCCCGAGAAATCAGGACGCTTTTTTTGTGGGCAGGTGTCCCCCATTACACCTGTCCAACCTCACGGGCGTGAGGCATTTCGATAATAAGGGTCAAACACCGTGCCAAACATCATAAGACAACGGTAAAAAGCCTTAAACATCATAAAACAAAAGGGTTGAAAGGTTTTTCTCATGAAACAGTATCTGCGTTCTCTGCCTTGCAATCCATCTCATATTGATATTTCTTCTCATTTTGAAACCACATATGAAACAATAATCCCCCATTACGCTACTGAACGTACCGAATTAAAAACCCTATATTCTCAGAAAACCACTCACAACAATCCCGGCACACAATGCGCATTCACGATCTCGATCCTGAAGAAAGACCGCGAGAACGTTTCCTTCGCTCAGGCGCATCAGCTCTGAGTTCGGCTGAACTGATAGCACTGATTTTAAAAACAGGAACCAAAGGAAAAAATATCCTGGAAGCATGTAACGAGTTGATGGGCCGTTACGGCCTTGAAAAGCTGGCCGATCTTTCGATGGGAGAGCTGCAGGAAAACGATGGGATAGGACCGGCAAAAGCAATGCAGATACAAGCTGTTTTTGAATTGCATAAACGCCTGCACTTCAGGCGCAATACCGGAAAAAAGATATCCTCAGCCAGGGGAGTCTTTGAGTATATGAGCGGGAGAATTCCTGACGAAACAAAAGAGCATCTGTTTTTGCTTCACCTGAATACAAAAAACCAGATCATACGCCACGACATTATTTCGGTCGGAACGCTGAACGCCTCGCTGATTCACCCGAGAGAAATCTTCAAACCGGCCATACGGGAAAGTGCCCATGCCGTTATCCTGGTACACAATCATCCGTCAGGAGATGTTGAACCAAGCAACGCAGACAAAAAGGTAACAAAACTACTCAAACAGGCCGGTTCAATACTCCAGATCGATCTCCTCGACCACGTGATAGTCGGAAGGGATAACTGGTTCAGCTTCAGGGAGCAATCATTGCTCGGATAGCAGGAACAACATTTTCATTTTCCCTACCTTCATATCCTGTGTTTTTCGAGAATTTACTTGATAATCTCACCATGTTTGACGAAATTACGAAGTAAGTG
>JAKSCY010000779.1 GCA_022360355.1 Chlorobiales bacterium | reverse complement strand
TGTCATCCGTCACAGCCGGGAGGAGGCTCTCAGGCTTGGCCATGACTATATAGGAACCGAGCACTTGCTTTTGGGTCTGATCAAGGAAGGCGAAGGCATTGCGGCAAGAATTCTCAAAAACCTCAATATAGATCTCTACAAACTCAAGCAGAAAATAGAGGAAAGTACCCACCAGAAAGTGGCGGCTGCGCAGATGGGCAATGTGCCTCTGACAAAGCAGGCCGAAAAGGTGCTTAAAATAACCTATCTCGAAGCTAAAATCTGCAAGTCGAACATCATCGGTACGGAGCATCTTCTCCTTTCCATCCTGAAAGGTGAGGATAATGTTGCTGCGCAGATTCTGGAGCAGTTCGGCGTTACCTATGATGCCGTCAGGGATGAATTGATGACGATAACGAGCGGGAAGGGTGATGCAGGCGACTCGCCGATGGAAGGAGCTTTTTCGTCCGGATCGGAGAAGTATCCGAAAAAAACCGAACAGAAAAAGGGGGAGCGTACCAAGACCCCGGTTCTGGACAATTTTGGCAGGGATATTACAAGGCTTGCGGTGGAAGACAAGCTCGATCCGATCATAGGGCGTGAAAAGGAGATAGAGCGGGTCGCGCAGGTTCTGAGTAGAAGGAAAAAAAACAATCCGGTACTGATAGGTGAGCCTGGTGTCGGAAAAACGGCTATTGCCGAAGGGCTTGCGTTGAAAATTGTCCAGCGCAAGGTATCGAGAATTCTCTATGATAAAAGGGTTGTCGCTCTCGATCTTGCAGCACTTGTGGCGGGCACCAAATACCGAGGACAGTTCGAGGAGCGTATGAAAGCCCTGATGAACGAACTGGAGCGTTCCCGGGACGTAATTCTTTTTATCGACGAGTTGCACACCATCATCGGTGCGGGCGGGGCTTCTGGGTCGCTTGACGCCAGCAATATTTTCAAGCCTGCTCTTGCCCGGGGTGAACTGCAGTGCATCGGCGCGACAACGCTTGATGAGTATCGTCAGTACATCGAAAAGGATGGTGCACTTGACAGGCGTTTCCAGAAAATCATGGTTGAGCCGACCACGGTTGACGAGACCATTCAGATTCTCCACAACATCAAGAACAAGTATGAAGCTCATCACCATGTACGCTATGATGATGACGCAATTGAAAAGTCT
>JAKSCY010000073.1 GCA_022360355.1 Chlorobiales bacterium | reverse complement strand
CAGTCCCTGGCTTTTTTCTTGTTGGTGGCGCCGGAGCATGCGCCGGAGGGAACCAAAGAAAAACTACAGGCCTGGGCCCAGCATATGAAGGTCAAGACGGACAACTTCTGGCACTATCGCAAACACTCCGACACGGAGTGGGGACATCCCCGCAGCAAGGAGCTGGGTAATACCGGCTTGGGGGGCTCTATGTTTGCCGTCGCCCACTTGTTAGACGATCCGGAACTCAGGGCTTTGGGCTGGTCACAGGTCAACCAGGTATTCGGCATGAATCCCGCCGAAGCCCATTACAGTCATAAGGATCCCCGGCGTTTGAAAAGAAACGGCTATTGGGATGGTGTCGAGGTCGGCTGGCCGATCAGAGATCCAGGTGGGGCCGGACGACTGGGAGCCGTACGTGGAACCCTGGACGGTACACCGACGGATAGTGCCTTTCCCTATCCTAAGGAACCGATGGATACCGACAATGTCGCGCACTCCCCCAATCACTGGTATACCACCGAGGGATGGGGACTCAGCAACCGCTGCTGGCAATCGACGGTGACGTTTGCTACCTTGGGCTCCCATCGTTTAACGGTTTGGGATCCGGAGCGGAAGCATCAGCTAACCAAGGTGCGTCAAGGCGATCAGGTACTGGTCCAGCTCCGGGCGGCCTTGAATATGGAAACAACCAAGGTCGAAACGGGTACCTTGCAGGTTTATCAGGATGATACGTTTCTCAAAACCATCAACGTCAAAGAGACGGGGCCCAATACAGGGCTTTTTCAGTCACTGGATACGATCGACTGCAAAAAGGATTCTCGCTTGACGTATGCTTATGGTTACTTGGGATTCGAGCAGAAGGCACTGTTGGAGGTTCACTAGTATGATTAAGCGTTTCTTATTCGCTGCTGTGTTGCTGATTACGATCACCGGAGTAGTGACTTTTGCCCACGGCCTTTCTGTTTCTAACATTGAGGTGTCGGCCAGTTCGAGTCAGGACCAGGCGCACTTGGCGGTGGACGGTGTGATCTCCGATGCGTCCCGTTGGATCGGTCAGCCCGGGGAGTCGCACTGGCTGCTTTTCCGTTTTCCGGAGGAGCGGCGGGTATGTGGAGCCGATGTCTATTCCGGTTGGAAGCAACAGGATGCGATTGAGGGTTTCTGTTTTCAAATAGACCGGGAAGGCCAATGGCAAACAATAGCCGGATCCACCTTGTCTGACAACACCAGCCAGGCCGTACGTGTTTACTTTGACACTCCGCTTAGCTTAAGCAAGATACGTTTCTTCACCGATCAACCGGGAAACCTCAAGCGCGTGCGGGTACGCGAGATCATACTATGGGATAAGGAACCCGCTCCTTTACCGCGCGATCCCTACCGCGTCAACCGCCAGATCCACCAGGCCTATGTCAACCTCAGTGGTTACGATCGACATTGGCCCATGCGCTTTACGGCGCCGCTTTCCCCAGATGGCACGGGTTTCGAAGTGATCGAAGCGGACACGGAAACGATTAGTTTCAGCGGCGTAGTGAGTGACGGGGTGGGTGATTTCAGCGATTTCCAGCAGGCCCAACCGAACCGGGACTATCGCATCCGTTTAAAGGGGGGAGAATTAAAGCCGGGACTTTCGGATCTCTTCCGTATCGCGCCCAACTGGCTGCTGGATACGACCTTGGAACTGGCATTCCGTCACATGGTGGATATCCGTAGCATTGCGGGTACGCATCCCACCGCCTTCGGGGGCTGTCCCTGGCGGGATGGCGCCTTTTATACCTACGAGGTTCCCTCCTTGGTGTTGCTGTATCTGGCTCACCCGGACTTCTTTAACGCCTTAGCGCAGGAGATCGACTATGCGGCCGATAAGGCCCGGGTACTGGATCCGGAATTTAAGATGCCGGAGAAATCGAATCCCTTCGGTGACCACGCTTTAGCCACCGTCCAACGTTACTATCGCGAGATTGAGCCTCTGCGCAGCGCGAAGGTCCCCGACATCGTCCAGCTCATACACTGGGGTATCGGCTACTACCTGGTCGATCCGAAAACCCGGGACGCGACACAGGATAACAAGTTCTTCCTTAATGCACAGGTGGTGGAGTGGTTCGCCTATTTTCTGTACAGCTATCCCTTTTTGGGTGAT
>JAKSCY010000139.1 GCA_022360355.1 Chlorobiales bacterium | reverse complement strand
GCGTCCCATCTTCAACAATCGGAGTGAACCGATATGAAGGTAAGCCCATTGCTCAGGAAAACCTCGTGCATTCCATTGCTGCTCTGTCTCTCGGCATGCGGTGAATCCACGATGCACTCCGAGGCCTATCAACGGCAGGTTGGCGACCCGAGGTCCTCTTTCTCTAAGAAAATCGATCAGTTCCACATCCACCTCCTGATCAATGATACCTATGAGCGAATAAGCGACTGCGACTCCCTTTTTTGCAACAGCTCGGGCAGGCGCGGACCGCCCTATACGCTGCTCATAGGCACGTCTTTCTATGGCGAGACCAGGGACGTGACGGCAATCCACGAGGTTATGCTCCAGATCGGAGCCGAGTCGCCAATAGCCTTGCACAGCGCAGACGACGAGCCGATCAGACTCGCATTCGAACCCTGGCTCGATCACGCGGTAAAAGCCAATCATCGTATTCCGCTCGTTGAGACTTTGCCCTTTCTGGAAAACGAAGAATTGGTGATCACGGTACGATTCCAACCGCCGGAAAGTGCCGAAACACATGCGATCACAACTATTTTCCGGAGCAAAAAGGAAAGCGTCTCCAGGTCGAAGCTGATGATGCTTCTACAGGGCAGTTAGCGCGCTCGAGGCCACCATACTCCACCCTCAGCCGCACGGACGAAAACGGGCTTCGGTCTCGGGCCAGGAGGTGCGGGCGGCCCGCGGCGGGTACTCGACCACGCCGCGAGGCGTCCACGGGGGGTGCTTATCGGGTGTTTTTACTCGTACCGGTAACGGACACCGAGCATGACCTCCATGTCACCGTCAAACACGTACGGACTGCCGTCCGGCCTGACGCCGCCTTGCAGCGGCACCCTGGGCACGTTGTTGCTGAGATTCACTTCCTCGGTGAGGTTTCTAAGGTTCAAGGAAAAACTCCAGTTCTCCCAGTCGTATTTGGCGAACAGGTCGAGACGCGTTTCCGCCTCGTAAAACAGGACTTCGCCGTTGAGTTTCTTCAGGGCCTGGGCCGCACCCGCTGTCGAGCGGACCCGCTCGTCGGTCCAGATGAAACCGCCACCGATCGACAAGCCGTCGACAGTACTCTCGTCGAAGGAATACACGCTCCAG
>JAKSCY010000719.1 GCA_022360355.1 Chlorobiales bacterium | reverse complement strand
GAAAGCTCCCCGTCCGAAAAAGCATTACTTTATTCTCGAAAACCTCTGTGTTGGCTGTGGCCTCTGTCTCGACAAGTGTCCGCCCAAGGTAAACGCAATAGGTTACAAGTTCTACGGTGATGTACAGGAAAACGGTTTTCGGTGTTATGTCGATCAGGATGCCTGTATATCTTGTTCGGCATGTTTCTCATCGGACGAATGTCCTACAGGAGCTCTTATTGAGATACTGCCTGATGGCGAGATTCTGGATTTTACATATACACCACCAGAGCGTCTTGATTTTGACCTGCGCTTTTTGCACCGTTTCCACCAGGAGAACAGATAGGATCTGTTTTGCGTAGAAAAATCGTTGAAAAAGCATTGTCCAGGGACACGGACAATGCTTTTTTTATTGTGTTAACCTATTGATATGTGATGACAGAAAGCAAAGTGCCTGCCGGAAAGACGCTGGTAATTATTCCTACCTATAATGAAGCTGAAAATATCGTGAAGTTGCTGGATGATATTTTCTCACGTTATCCGGAAAAGCTTGATGTTCTGATTATAGACGATAATTCTCCTGATGGGACTGCCGGCCTGGTTAAAGAGGAGCAGCTGCGGAACAGTCACCTGTTCCTGAAGGAGCGCCCGGAAAAAATGGGACTCGGAACAGCGTATATTGAAGGTTTCCGGTACGCTCTGGGTCATCGTTATGACAGGGTTATCGAGATGGATGCGGACTACTCCCACGATCCTGAAGTTATCCGTGAGATGCTTGAAAAATCGATGACAACGGATCTTGTTATCGGCTCGCGATACATCGGCAATACGGTCAATGTCGTCAACTGGCCCCTCAGCAGGCTGGTGTTGTCAAAAATGGCGAGTTTTTATACCCGGTTGATTACAGGAATGCCGGTATTCGATCCTACAAGCGGATACAAATGTTTCAGGATCGGTGTATTGAAAGCTCTTGATCTTGACAAGATACGATCGCAGGGATATTCTTTTCAGATAGAAATGAATTTCCGGGTATGGAAAAAAGGATTTTCGATCGGTGAGATACCTATCATTTTTATCGACAGGGCAGTTGGTAAATCGAAAATGACAAAGAAGAATATTGTCGAGGCTATCTGGGTTGTCTGGTGGTTGAAGGTGCGGTCGCTT
>JAKSCY010000004.1 GCA_022360355.1 Chlorobiales bacterium | reverse complement strand
GCATTCTTGATCACGTTATGCCCCTGAACCATACCTGCAGGCTCAAATCTGGTGAAAGTAAAGCTGTCAACCAGTTCTTCAAGCGGCATGCCGTACTGAAGCGCCTTGGATGCAAGTACGGCAAAACAGTTAAGAAGACCTTTAAATGATGCCCCTTCCTTGTACATGTCGATAAATATCTCACCAAGCGAACCATCCTCATACTCGCCTGTCCTCAAAAAAACCTTGTGCGCACCGACATACGCTTCACGGATATAGCCTTTCCTGCGTTTTGGCAGCATACGGCGTTCCGAACGGTGATAGATTCTCTCGACAATCCGTTCCTGCAGTTCTTTAGGGCCCTTGGTCTCGTCGAGGTCCTCCTCTGTTCCGAGCATAATCACTTCATCGAGGTCATCATAACTGCTGATATTGAGCGGCTGAGAAAGTTTTGATCCGTCCCGGTAGATGGTAATGGCCTTGATCATATGCTGCCATGCGGAGAAATAAACTTCCGCTATTTCCTGGTTCGTAGCCGTCGCAGGCATATTGACGGTCTTTGATATCGCTCCTGAAATAAAGGGTTGAACAGCCGACATCATCCGTACATGTGCCATATGGTTGATATAACGAAGCCCTTTACTGCCGCATTTTCCGGCACAGTCGAATACCGGGAGATGCTCCAGCTTCAGATGGGGCGCACCTTCAACGGTCATGGTGCCGCAAACATAGTCGTTCGCCGCTTCATAGTCGTCCGGGGCAGCTCCTAAAGCCTCGAGCATGTTGAAGTTCTGGTCCTTGAGCTGTTCCTCCGTAAAACCGAGGGCTTCACAGAAATCCTCTCCAAGAATCCACTTGTTGAACGCAAAGCGGATATCAAAAACATTTTCAAGCTGGGCCTCGACAGCCTCGACTTTATCCTCGGTGAACCCTTTGTTTTTAAGCCACTGGCGATTGATCGTCGGGCACCCGGACAACGTACCGTGGCCTTTGCAATATTTCTCGATATCCTCTATCTGCTTGGGACTATAGCCAAGGCGTTCAAGGGCCTTGTGAACCGACTGGTTGACAATCTTGAAATAGCCGCCGCCGGCAAGCTTTTTAAACTTGACAATTGCGAACTCGGGCTCGACACCTGTTGTATCGCAGTCCATGACCAGTCCGATGGTACCTGTTGGTGCGATAACACTGACCTGGGCGTTTCTGTAACCATGTTTTTCCCCCATATCGAGCGCCTCGTCCCAGACCTTTCCGGCAGCTTCGAACAGATAGGTCGGACAGTATTCCGAATCTATCCCGCGGGGCCTGACCGTAAGTCCTTCATAATCGTCTTCCGACATGTTGTGCGCCGCCCTGCGATGATTTTTTATCACCCTCAGCATTTCTCCGGCGTTCTCCTCATAACGGGTGAAAGGCCCCAGATCTTTTGCCAGCTCCGCCGATGCCTTGTACGATTCACCTGTTATCAAAGCGGATATCGCTCCGGCAATCGCCAGCGCCTTCGGTGAATCATAGGGAATTCCCATGATCATGAGAATCGTACCGAGGTTCGCAAATCCCAGACCGAGGGTTCGGAATTCATAGCTGAGACGTGCAATTTCCCTTGAAGGGAAATGGGCCATCAGCACTGAAATTTCCAGAACTACCGTCCAGAGCCGTGCTGCATGAAGCAAATCATCAACTTTTATCGCCCCCTGCTTTTCATCAAGAAAGCGCCCGAGATTCAGGCTG
>JAKSCY010000450.1 GCA_022360355.1 Chlorobiales bacterium | reverse complement strand
GCAGTCATTATGGGTTTACAACATAATCAGGTTGGCTGGTTTGAAATCCCGGTATTGGATATGAAACGTGCCGTGGATTTTTATGGATATTGGAAATGCCTGCAAAAAGGCCGGTGAAAAAGGAGGGCATGTGCAGCAGGAAAAGTCCAGCATCGGGGAGTATGGCTTTGTTGCCATGCTTCGCGACACGGAAGGGAACGCTATCGGAATTCACTCACGGACATAACAAAAAACAGATACATGAGCCAGCCGTATTACGAAACCAGGGATCTTCAGGATTTTTCAAACATCGGGGAGTTTGCTCCTGAACAGGGGAAAAAGTTTTTTGATTATTACCTTTCCTCTACTTCAGCAGGAGCGCTGACAGAGAGGGAAAAAGCGTTGATTGCACTGGCTGTTGCTACAGTCAGGCATTGTCCCTACTGTATTGATGCGTATACGAACAAGTGCCTCTCTCTCGGAGTAGGGAAAGATGAGATGATGGAGGCAATCCATGTGGGAGCCGCCATGGTGGCGGGTGACACTCTCGCGCATGCCACCCAGATGCGCAAGATTGTCAAGCAGAAAGAAATGTAGATGGACCATATGGAGCAAAAGGAGCTGCTGGAGGAACTGGATCGTTCCGGGCCGTTTTCAGAACGACTGAAGGCGTGTGCTGCATATCCGCTGGATGCACAGTCTGTCGAAACGCTCCAAATGAATATCACCCGGCGCTGTAATCTCTGCTGCAGGCATTGTCATGTGCAGGCATCGCCCGACCGTTCGGAGGAGATGAGCCTGGAGGATATGGAAGCATGTCTGCGTGCAGGTGCTCACCCGGAAATAAAGACTCTGGATATTACCGGCGGTGCTCCGGAGATGCATCCTCATTTTGTGTGGTTTCTCCGGGAGGCAGCGGAGATGGGAAAGCGTCTCCTGGTTCGCAGTAATGCCACGATACTACTCGAAGACAACTATAAACACTTTCTTGACATCTATGCCGGGACAGGTGTTGAGATTGTTGTTTCTCTGCCGAATCTTCATCCTGAGCGAACAGACCGGATGCGCGGATCTGATGTGTTCCGGAAGATTATTGCTGCTCTGGGTGAACTGAATGCCCGGGGATACGGCAAGTCTGATTCGGGACTTGTGCTTGATCTGGTCCATAACCCCGTCGGCGCGTTTCTTCCCGGGTCACAGCAGGCACTGGAGGAAGAGTATCGAACCAGGCTTCGGCGCGGCTACGGTATTGAGTTCAACAGTCTCTATTGTCTTGCCAACTGCCCCGTGGGCCGTTATCTGGATTTTCTCAAGCGCAGCGGAAACCTTGAACATTACATCGGTTTGCTGAAAGAGGCTTTCAATTCAGCCGCTGTCAGTAACGTCATGTGCCGCACAACACTGTCTGTCGGTTTTGACGGGCGGCTGTTCGACTGCGATTTCAACCAGATCCTCGACCTTTCTCTCTCCGCAGATGCGCCGGTTCACATTCGTGATTTCGATTATGAAAAGCTCTCTCGCCGGGAGATCGTGGTGCGAGGTCACTGTTACTCCTGCACTGCAGGAGCTGGTTCATCATGCCAGGGTGAGCTTCAGAAATAACCTTCTTCTCTGCGATTACGTAACAGGAAGAGCGGCAGAGCTGTTTGAACTAATGCTAACTAATGCTAATGCGAAAACCTGTGTTCAGCGGTTCCGGTTTGCCCACAACATCACTCCCAAAGACAAGACGCCCAGCACGAGAAAACCCGTAACCAGCGGCAGGACGGTGCCGTTGTAACTCTGGCCGATAACCGTGCCGATTGCAAGTTTTCTACCGGTAGCATCCGACAGTGGCCCATAGATGATCTGGCCTGCCGACATGCCGAGAAACAGCAGGGAAATGATCAGCTGGTTTGAGTTTTCGTGCAGAACACCGAGTTCGCTTCCGATAGCGGTGAGTGCCGGCAGCATGGCATCGATCGAAAGTGCAACGAGTGACATCATCATCGCGGTAAGCGCGACAAATTCGGCGAATTTCAACTGTTCACTGCCTGTTTTACCGGACATCCAGATCCCGCCCTTTATAGAAGTCGATATCCGCCGTGAAAAGGTATTTGCAGAACCAGGTGAACTGCCCCGTGTGATGGCTGAGGTGTTCGGTTACGTGAATGAGAATGCCGTAGCCGGAGTACTCGAATCCCTGGACTTTGTAAATCCGGCAAAGCTGTTCTTCGCTTAGCGAATCGACGACGGCACAGCATTCCCTGATGGTTGTGGTAAACATTTTTTTGAGCTGTTCCCTGCCTGAACCGGGTTTGTCGGAAAACTCCTTTGCCCGGTTGCGATAAAAATTTTGACCTCCGAGACCCTTGAGGACGTACTGGTTGAGGTTGCCGGTCAGGTGAAGAACAAGGTTGCCGGGGCTTGAAAGGTTCGGGGTGAAATCGACCCAGAGCTTTTCATCGTCAACGGTATCAAGGCATGTGATGAGGCGCTCTGCAATGGTGTTCAGGTGTTCGTTGATTGACGTGCAGAAAGGGTGAGGCATTGTGTGTTCCAGGGTTATAAATCTCTTGTGGTGTTCCGAAAGGATATAGTAGCGCTATTTTTCGGGATTTCAGCATATCTCGTATTTACCCAGGGCAAGCTGCTCCATGAATACCCCTATGTAGGCAAGTTCGACCTGGATGATCAGGGCGACGTCTTTACGAACATCGTCAAGATGCATGTCCTCTTCAAGGATGAGACTGGCAGACGCCTGCAAAGGTTCGTCAAGGGGGTTGCCGATCTGGCTGCAAAGGTAAACGGTGACTTCCCTGACACCGTTTACTTCCTTGTGAATGCGCCTTGCTATTTCATGGCTGAGGACATTGTAGATTTTGCCGACGTGATTAACCGGGTTTTTGCCCGCAGCAGCTTCAAGGCTCTGGGGCCGGTTGAACGTTATCAGTCCGTTCACACGGTTGCCCCGGCCTACCTGTCCGCCGTCTCCGTTCTCTGCAGAAGTTCCGAGCACGGTAAGATACATCCCGTCCTGACCACGTTCGGGATCATCGAGTGTGTTAAGCTGAACAGTGACGTTCTCGATAGATTGGTGTTTACACCGGATAAACTCGGTAAGGTTATCCTGGATGATCTGTTTTTTCTCGAAATACATTTTTTCGTCCCGGATGTAGCGATCGACAAAGGCAATTGCCGCAGTCAGTGTGAGGTCGCGGTTTTTCCGGAACGCCATGATCTTGATGTCTTTCCCTGTTTCAGGATAGGCGTGCTTGAAAGTATTCGAATTGAGATATTGCTCGACAGCCATCACCACCCGTTCCGTTTCGGTGGATGGAGCGTGACCTACCCCGACCGACGTGTCGTTGGCTCCGATAACGGGGCGGGCGAAGGCATCAGTAAGTTCAGGTGAACCGGGTTTTATTTCGTTCTGGTAAATAATGTTGACTTCCGGATCAACAAACCGCAGGTTTTTGTGAAGCCATTTTTTTGCGGCTGCCTCGGCGATTTCACCAACCGGAACAACCGTCCCGTTATGGGTATAGGTGGCTCGATCGCCAAAGATGATTTTCATCGGCTCGATGACCTTGCCGCCTCCGGGTTGCGGCAGGGTATTGCCGGCAACCAGCATTCCTTTGTCTATGTTGTGGTGCAGAATACGTCCGAACCGGTCGGTGTATTCCTTGCAGAGGGCTATGCAGACCGCCTCCATGATTGAGTCGCACATGGTATCAGGGTGGGCCAGGCCCTTGCGTTCCACGAGTTCGGTTTGTTGTTGTTCAACGGGAAGTGCCGAGGCAAGCTCAACTGCGATGTTTCTCTGCTTTTTCATGGGAGGCGGTACTGAATGTATTTCTTAAATGCTGTTCCGGGGTACATGGTTCGGAAAAGGTCGTCGGGAATTTTGCTTTTATTGTAACAGGTTTTCAGGTATAAAATGTTTCCTTATTAAAAGGTGTTATAACCGATTACTTCTGAAGCAATGAACTATGGGCGGCATGAAGTTTTTGGTTCGGATAAAATCATTAGACAAATATGCAACCAACATGTGCCTGCTCTTCTTGTACGAACTCTGAGTCCCTGAAAGGTGATTTCAAACGTCCGTATCGTTATGTTCCGGGAACCGGGCAAAAAATTTTTCATCTGTCATTGCATTTTTCTGTCCCGATCGTCGGCGCTTTTCTTATAGGGCTGTCTTGGTGGGCTCTGGTGCCTTTTGCCGGTTTTCTTGTGACCTATCTCGTCAATTCGTTCCTCTTTTGCCCGGGTTGTTCCTATCATCATGAAAAAGCAGAACTGTGCGGTTGTTTTCCCAGGTCGGTGTTTTCGTATAAACGATATAAACCATGGGGGAATGCCGAAAACATTCTGGGCTGGCCGTTGATCATTATTTTGTCAGTTTGTCCTACCCTTACAGTTTTGTATCTGCAAGGAAATTTGGGGGCCATCGTCTTTTTTCTGGCATACTTTGCCGTTGGTCTGGTTATCCATGCTCTCGTTTCTTGTCCGGAGTGTCGCCAAAGAGGGGTTTGTTATCTGGGAAAAGCAGTGGTTTTTCTGGAAAAGGAAAGATAGATATCGGGGATGGAGATAGGGGACGTTCACAACAATTTGAACTAAATTTGACTAATCGTTAGCTTAAATTGTTTCGTGCCGTCAATCGGGCAACTGTTTAACAATTCAATACTTTCCTATGCCAAGAGGAGCAAGGCTGGATGCGCCTGGAACCTTACACCATGTGATGGTTCGAGGGATAGAGGGGAAAAACATCGTTACTGACGATGAAGACCGTGGATTTTTTGTTTCCCGCATGGGTGATGTTGCTGTTGCAACTGGAACCTCAATCTATGCATGGACACTGATGAGCAATCATGCACACATTCTTTTGAAGAGTGGCTCAGCGGGACTGTCAACATTCATGCGAAAGCTGCTGACTGGTTATGCTACATGGTTCAATCGGAAACATCAAAGGCAAGGCCATCTTTTTCAGAACCGATATAAATCGATTGTCTGCGAAGAGGAGCCCTACTTTTTAAGGTTAGTGAGCTATATTCATCTCAATCCTTTTCGGGCAGGTCTTGTAGGGTCAGTGGATGAACTGGGGCACTACAAATGGAGTGGTCATGCCGTGATAATGAAGAGGCGTCGGCATGAATGGCAAAATTGTAAGTATGTTCTTGAATATTTTGCAGAAAATGAGTCGTTAGCCAAAAAAGCGTATGAGGAGTTCGTGATATCTGAAAGTGAACTCGGTCGTCAGCCAGAACTCACCGGCGGCGGCTTGATACGATCGATCGGTGGATGGTCGGAAGTGAAGTCGCTTAGAAAACGAGGTCAAAAGCAGTTCAGCGACGAACGCATATTGGGAAGTGGGGAGTTTGTTCGTGAGATACTTGATGAGGTCGAAGAAGCGGTGAAAGAACGGTTGCCGGCGGTATCGATAGAAATGGAAGCCAAAGAACGTTTGCAACGTGCCTGTGAAGCTGCAGGTATAATGACACAGGCGTTACAGGGTGGCTGCAGGATGCGGGAATGCTCGGAATTGCGAAAAAAGCTTGCGTTGGAATATGTGCGAGAGCTGGGAATGACGTATGCTGGGGTAGCGAGGCTCTTGGGGATATCTGCGGCAGCTGTGAATCTTATTGTTCGGAGGAATGCTTTCGGGGGAGATGAGGTTTAAGTAGTTGTGAACGTCCCCTAATTTAGTTTTTGGTTATGAAAATAGGTATTTCCTGTCACCATACCTACGGCGGTAGCGGCGCGGTTGCGACCGAGCTGGGCAAGGCGCTTGCCGGGCGGGGTCATATCGTGCACTTTATCAACCGTTCGGCACCCTTCCGGCTCGGGACGTTCTCGAAAAACATCTGCTACCACGAGGTCGAGGCGATGCAGTATCCGGTGTTCGAGAGCCCTTTTTACTCTCTTGCTCTTGCAACAAAAATCGCCGAGGTAGCGACTTATGAAAAGCTCGACGTGGTGCATGCACATTATGCGATTCCCCATGCGCTGAGTGCCATGCTTGCCCGTCAAATGCTTGAAGAGTCGTGTTCCGAAGTAAAATGTTTCAGGCTGGCAACGACCCTGCATGGTACCGACATTACAGTGGTAGGTGCGGACAGCAGCATGCATGGTGCCGTCCGGCTGGCCATCAACAAGTCTGACGGGGTGACGGCTGTATCCGAATAT
>JAKSCY010000685.1 GCA_022360355.1 Chlorobiales bacterium | reverse complement strand
TTCCAGGCAAACATGAGGTCATCGAGTTCCCCGGAAGAAGGCTGTCGCTTTGTAACCACTTTCAGATCGTCACGGGAAACAATCCTGCTGTCCCTGTCCTGTACCAGCATGCCGAACTGGGTTGATTTGTATTCCATAACATCTTTCGGCAAAGGCTGTTTCTGCAGAAGAAGACGTCTGTTCTTCTTTTTCATCAGGAGATCAAGCACCCCGTCTTCATAGGAAGGGGCGATGAGAATTTCGGTAAAGATCTCATCAACCGCCCTGGCTGTTTCCATATCGAGCGGCTTGTTGAAAGCGATGATGCCGCCGAAAGGAGACTGGGTGTCGGTTGAAAATGCCCTGCGGTATGCATCGACAAGCGTATCCGCCTGCGCAACACCGCAAGGATTGGTATGCTTGATAATCACCACGGCCGGGTCCTCGCCGCTGAACTCCTCGATCAAACCGGTTGCAGCCGCGGTATCCAGCATGTTGTTGTAGGACAAATCCTTGCCGTGCAGCTTGTCAAAGTAATCGCCGAACGACCGGGAACCTTTTCCGTCATCCATACGGTAAAAACCGGCGCTCTGATGCGGGTTCTCTCCATAACGCATATCGAGTTCCCTTTCCAGCTTAACCGTAACTGTCGAAGATTTTTCGGTTTCACCTCCCTCTGCAGTTCCAGCCAGGTAATCCGCAATTGCACGGTCATAGCGTGCGGTGAGTTCATAAACCTTTCCTGCAAGCTGCAGGCGGGTCGAACGTGTTGTTGCGCCGTTGTTCTCGCGCATTTCTCCAAGAACCAGAGCGTAGTCGGCGCTGTCTGTAATGACCGTTACCGATTCGTTGTTTTTCGCCGCACTCCGAAGCATCGAGGGACCGCCGATATCGATGTTCTCGATCGCATCTTCAAACGTAACATCATGCCTGGCAACCGTCTCCTCGAACGGATAGAGGTTGACAACAACCAGATCAATAAACCTGATACCATTCTCTTCAGCCTGCGCTGCATGATCGGCATTGTCGCGAACCGCAAGCAGACCGCCGTGGATTTTGGGATGCAATGTTTTCACGCGGCCATCCATAATTTCAGGAAAACCGGTGATGGTTGAAATAGATGCCGCACCGACACCGGCGTCCTGAAGCTTGCGCAAGGTTCCTCCGGTTGAAAAAATTTCAACGCCCATGGACGACAACTCACGGCAGAAATCCACAATACCGGCTTTATCGGAAACTGAAACTAATGCACGTTTGATAACAGGATCAGACATTTGTAGATTAGTTTGGAGTGGTTAAATCCTCAGCAAAGCGTAAATGTAATCAAATATATAGTAAATGGCCAACCAGAAAACCAGGCTTGCCGCCTTCTGTTCAGGCACCGGTTCAAACTTCCAGTCCCTCTACAACGCTATCAATGCACGGGATCTGCCCGCCGAATTTGCACTCTGCCTTTCCAACCGTTCGGAATGCGGCGCAATCTCTTTTGCGAAACAGCACGGCATACCGACACTGCATCTTTCAGAAAAGCAATATGACACACATGAACAGTTTGCCGCGGCAATGCTCAAGGCCCTGAAAGAACACGATATCGAGTATATCCTGCTTGCGGGTTACCTGAAAATGGTACCTGAAAAAGTAGTGACCGCCTATACCTGTAAAATCCTCAACATTCACCCCGCACTCCTGCCGAAGTTTGGCGGCCCCGGGATGTACGGTATCAATGTTCACAAGGCCGTACTCGAATCGGGCGAAAAGAAATCGGGAGCTACGGTACACTACGTCGACCCCGAATACGACAAGGGCCCCGTTCTGCTGCAGCGCAATGTTCCTGTCGAGCCCGGCGACACACCTGAATCGCTTGCAGCGAGAGTCCTCAAGTGCGAGCACCAGCTCTATCCCGACGCTCTGGAAATTCTCCTCACAGGAAAGGACACATGAACGGAACATTGCTGGTCAATGAAATATTCCTCTCGATCCAGGGAGAAGCAACGTATGCCGGATGGCCGTGCACCTTCATCCGCCTTGGCGGATGCGACAGCAACTGTACCTGGTGCGACACACGCTACGCGTCGGACGAAAAAAGCGTAACCATGAAACTGCCCGCAATAATCCGCAGGGCGGAAACATACAAAACGCCGCTTGTTGAGATCACCGGCGGCGAACCGCTGCAGCAGGAAAACGTCTACACTCTCATGGAGCGACTCTGCAACCGGTTCGATACGGTGCTGCTTGAAACAGGCGGTTTTCTGCCGGTTGATCGTGTCGATCCGAGGGTTCACAAGGTAATCGACCTCAAAACACCATCTTCGGGAGAAAGCAAGCATCTCTGCACGGGCAACATTGAACTCGCCGTTTCGGCACCGGAAGAGCTGAAAAAAACCTTTGAATTTAAACTTGTCCTCGCTTCACGAAAAGATTACGAATGGGCTGTCGATCTGCTGGAGCACTACAGCCTCACCAAACATTGCACGGTACTCATGGGGACGGTTTTTAACAACCTTGACCCGGCTGAACTCGCAGGATGGATTCTGCAGGAT
>JAKSCY010000230.1 GCA_022360355.1 Chlorobiales bacterium | reverse complement strand
TACTCTGAACGCCGACAATGAATCGACCAATATACTCGTCATCGCGGGACTCAAAGGCTCGCCACATAATTTCTTCATTCAGCATTTTCCTTACCTCTTCTGTCATAACTGAACTGAGCCTACCCGCCTGCAAAGATATGATCTATCCGAAAGTTGCTTTCAAAGTAAATCTTTCGAATTATTACATCATGGTGGAAAATTGAATTGAATTCCAATGAATATAAGAACGAAACGGCATCGAAATTGTTCAGCTTTCTCTAACGCTTTCTGGCATAATGGAGCGGGCGGCATTGAGCATCTTTTTTGTTGATCTCGGGAACAAATGTGTTGACTACGTCCATCATTTTCCCTAGATTGCACGGTGCGCTCGGCGCTATCTGCTCCTCAGTAGCTCAACGGCAGAGCATCCGGCTGTTAACCGGAGGGTTGTAGGTTCGAATCCTACCTGGGGAGCCATTATTTTTCAACAACTTACAAGGACTCACCTTTTATCACCTCCTTTTTGCTCACCATTTTTTCACTATGTTGTTTTCGCAACACCTTTTCTTAGTTTTCTCATTCTTGCAATTCTGTTTATTGGATTCTCTGGTTTCTTTGGTGGTGGGGCGTCGTTTGATAGTTCGTTAATTGCATTTACTGCTTCTTCTTTTGTCTTATCGGCTAGGTGTGCATACCTTAGTGTTGTTTTGTAGTCTTTGTGCCTTAGAAGTTTTTGTACTATTGCTAGGCTTACCCCTCTCAAGACTAGCCAACTGGCGAATGTGTGTCTTAGGTCATGGAATCTGAAGTTTACAATCTTCGATTTTTTTAGGGCGTTAGTGAAAGAGGTTTTTATGTCTTTGTATCGCTCACCATTCTTCTTGCAAAAAACGAACTCTGAACCTTCAGGGTTGCTTCTCATTAACCTATCAAGCGTTTTTGCAACTACCTTATTGATAGGAATTGATTGTAGCTCGTTGGATTTTGTTTCGGGCAAATAGATTACGCCCTCTTTGATTTGATCCCACTTCAAAGACAAAAGTTCTTCTCTTCTTAGACCTGAATTTGCACCAATTGTGACTATTGAGTGTAGTGTTGGTTCACAGTTGCTCAGTAATTCGTGGTATTCTTTCTGCTCTAACCATCTTATTACTTCGTTGTTTTCTTTCTTCATAAGTGAAGGTTTCTTATCAAGAGGAGAATCTTCTAATAATCCTAGATGAACTGCCTTGTTTAGCATACTCCTTAATACTGCTATCCTCTTGTTGACTGTTGAAACTGCTAGTCCTTTTTCTTCTTCTTGGATT
>JAKSCY010000115.1 GCA_022360355.1 Chlorobiales bacterium | reverse complement strand
GCCGCCGATCTGCTGGCCCAGGCGGAGCACGATCCCCTGGCCACGGCCTTACTCATCACACCCACGATGAGGCTGGCCAAGGCGGTACGGGCCGAGGTGGCCCGCCAACTGCCCAGGCTTGCGCGAGAGGCCATCATAGAAGCGTCGCTGGCCGGACAGGGCGCGATCCTGGTCGTCGAGGATCTGGACCAGGCGCTGGACCTGGCCAACGAGTACGCGCCGGAGCATCTCTGCTTGCTGGTCGATGACCCATGGCCGTTGGTGGGCCGGGTGCGCAACGCAGGCGGGATCTTTGTCGGCGAAGGGTCATCGGAGGCATTGGGCGACTATGTCGTCGGGCCCAGCCACATCATGCCCACGCGGGGCACGGCCCGCTTTGGCTCGCCGCTGCACGTGGGCGACTTTGTGAAGGTCATTAGCGTTTTTGGCGGCGCTGGGGCAAACCTGGAGCTAGCCACGGCGGCGCAGACGATTGCCCGGGCGGAAGGATTGACGGCTCACGCGGCGGCTGTGGCGGTGCGTGGTGGGCGCGAGGCTCGTTTGTAGAGGAGGGTTGTTTGTGAGGACCAGGGAAGAGACGCTGAAGGCCGGTCCACGACGAAACCTTGGGCGCCTGGGTAGGCACTGCGTTCGTGCTGAGTGATTCAGTGCCTGGAAAGGCGCGAGTTGAGGCGTTGGTGCACCCAATTCGAACCTGTACTTGCCAGGCGAAGGAAGAAGAGATGAATATAGAGGCATTGATGCAACCCCATATCGCAGAGTTGGAGCCCTACGTGGCACCGGACTTTGGAGCGCTGGCCGCCCGGACCGGGATCGAGCCGGAGGCGCTCTTGCGGCTGGATGCCAACGAAAACCCGCACGGTCCCTCGCCCTTGGTCGCGGCGGCGCTGGCTCGCTTTGAGGCGTTTGGCTACTATCCTGATTACCGGGAATTGGAGAACGCGGTGGCCAGCTACGTGGGCGCGGAGCAGGAGAACATCATCCTGACCAATGGCGGCGACGAGGCCATCGATCTGACGGTGCGCCTCTTTATCGGACCGGGCGAGGGCGTGATCATCTGTCCGCCGGCCTTCAGCATGTACCGCATCTATGCCCAGGCTGCCGGCGGGCGCGTGCTGGCGGTCCCGCGGCTAGAAGATTTCTCGGTAGATGTCGAAGAGATCGAGGCCCTGGTGGTGCGCAG
>JAKSCY010000714.1 GCA_022360355.1 Chlorobiales bacterium | reverse complement strand
TTAACACTGTTGTAGAGTCAGTATTAATCTTTTTAAATAAAGGCTTATGCATGAAAATCAGTTTGATTTCAGTCGAGACGTTGTAAAGAAGAGTAATGATATTCCGGTTCTTGTGGATTTCTGGGCGGAATGGTGCGGCCCCTGCCGGATGCTGGGGCCTGTGCTCGAGAAAATTGCTGCAAAACATGCCGGAGAGCTTGCTCTTGTGAAGATCAATACCGAAGAACATTCCGATGTCGCCCGCGAGTACGGTATTATGAGTATTCCGGCAGTTAAGCTTTTTATAGACGGCGAGATTGTTGACGAGTTTGTCGGTGCTTTGCCCGAGGAGCAGATCGAGCAGTGGTTGAAGAAGTCCTTGCCCGGCAAACACGCTGGTCAGCTCCAGCACGCTGAAGAGCTTGTCAAACAGGGGAAAGAAGCTGAGGCAGCTGAAATCCTTGAAGAGATCCTGAAGAATGAACCGGGAAACGTTCGTGCTGCGGCAGCGCTTATGAAACTTGTTATTTTTACAGAACCTGGTGGGGCAGCATCGCTTATTGACAAGCTTGAAGGTGAGTATGAGTATGCAGAGCTTCTGGACTCCACAAGAACCCTTACAGGACTTTTGCAGAAAAACGGTACGGACTTTCCGGAAGATCCGGTCAGGGAGCGTTACCGGGAGGCCATTGAGAAATTGCGTAAAAAGAACTTTGATGGCGCACTGAGCAATTTTATAGAGGTAATCAGGGAAAACCGTTATTATGACGATGATGGTGCACGCAAGGCGTGTATTGCGATCTTTAAATATCTTGGCGAGGATGAGCCGACAACCTTGAAGCACCGGAAGGTGTTCGACAGAGCGCTGTATTAGAGCATAAAATGCTGCCGGATGGCTGGATTGCTGTCAGGCCGTTGTTGTGAAATTAGACTTTTTAAACATGGGAAAAGCTCAGAAAGACATGCCGGTGATCGGTGTGGATCTTGACGGTGTATGCGCGGATTTTTATGGACGGATGCGAGAGATCGCTGCCGAATGGTTTGAGCAGCCTCTCGATGCGCTTCCCGGCGATGTTTCTTACGGTTTGAAAGAGTGGGGGGTTTCAGATGAAAAGCAGTATGAAAGCCTTCATCGTTATGCCCTCAACCAGAGAGAGCTTTTCAAGACCATGCCCATGATCCCCGGAGCAAGAAAATACCTGAGAAAACTTTCCGACGAGGGGTACCACATCCGAATCATTACTCATAGGCTGTTTATCCATTATTCGCATGCATCTGCGGTTCAGCAAACCATTGCATGGCTGGACGGTCACGGAATTCCTTACTGGGATCTCTGTTTCATGAAAGAAAAGTCGGAAGTCGGTGCCGATATTTATGTTGAGGATAGCCCTGATAATGTTATACAGTTACGGAAAAAGGGCCTCTATACGATCTGTTTTGCGAATAGCACAAACAAGCATATAGCGTCACCACGCGCGGTTTCCTGGAGCGAGGTGTATGATATGGTTCATGCTTTATAAAGATATCCGGGGTTGTCAAGAGGTGCCCAAGAGTTTGTTTGGAGCATACAACAGTCAGTCCGGATGATAGAGTTCTGTAAAGGCTTTTTATGTATTAACCTGTTATATTACAAGAGTTTTTATTTGAAAAGTGTTCGGACATAATAAAATATAGAGTGTGAATTCAATGGTTTATCTCAGCCGTATTAAAGAGGTGCCTCCATCTGTCGGCGAAGGTGTTCGTATTGCAATTTTTCAATCCGAACGCCCTGTTGGCAACGAGCGGGCTGTACATGATAATATCGTACGTCTGGCAAAGGCAGTAGAACAGGCAAAGAGGTTCGATGCGCAACTTATCAGCTTTCCCGAGCTGTATGTTGAAGGTTACACGATGACGCCCGAGGT
>JAKSCY010000606.1 GCA_022360355.1 Chlorobiales bacterium | reverse complement strand
GTTGATAAGACCGCCATCGGAATCATGGTAGTCCTGGCCCTGACCGGAATTTTAAGCCCGGCCCAGACGGTTGCCGGGTTTGCGAACCCGGCGGTTATCACGGTAGGTGCGATGTTTCTTTTAAGTTACGGACTCATCAGGACAGGTGCTGTTGCCTTTGTCACGGAACTGGTGCTGCACTTTTCAAGAGGAAATAAAAATATTGCCTTTGCCCTCATCCTTTTAACCGTTGCAGTGGCATCCGGCTTTATTAACAACACACCGGTTGTTGTCCTGTTTATCCCCATCGTTATGGGGCTGAGCTGCGATTGTGACTTCTCTCCGTCTAAAGTACTCATCCCCTTATCTTATGCATCCATTCTGGCCGGAACATGCACGCTTATCGGAACATCCACAAATATTATCGTCAGCGACCTGGCCGGCGGTTTAGGGTTTCAACCCCTTACCATGTTTGAGTTGAGCACGGCCGGTATCCCGATTGCCGTGGCAGGAATGCTTTATCTTTTTTTTGTATCTCCCAGGATATTACCGGGCAGAACCGCGCCGGTATGCGAACTGGATGAAACCAAATCAAACCGGTATATTGCTGAGCTGATCGTTCCCCCGAAAAGCAGCCTGATCGGTCAAGATAATATTATTGACCATGCCCTGGACACTTTAGGCCTGAATGTAATCGAGGTCTTTCGTAAGAATAATATTTTTGATCCCAGCCGCAGCACCCTGACGATACAGGAAAACGACACCCTGCTTGTCAAAGCATCTGCTGAAGATATCCTGAGTGCCCTGAATAAAAAAGTACTGGCTCTGGCTCATGGAGAGGAGGATATGGCATTTGGTACCAGCGGGCCTGACGACCTGATGATTGAATTGATTGTACCGCCCCTTTCCGGGATGTTACAAGAAAGACTGTTGTCCTCCGAGCTTCAAAACGACCCGGATATCCGAATCATTGCCATTCGAACCCGGCGTCACCACTATTCGTACCGAAAAATCAAAACCGTTAAACTGAAAATCGGCGACACGGTCCTGGTTCGCTGCCCCAGAGAAAAGCTGTCAAAAATCCGCAACTCAAGCGACTTTATCGTGATTGAGGATATCCATCACACGATTATTGATAAAGAAAAAGCGCGCCTTGCCGCCCTGATCTTCGGCGGTGTGGTCCTCAGTGCCACTATCGGCCTTGCCGATATTATGGTTTGCGCACTGACCGGTGTCTTTTTAATGACCATCACCCGCTGTTTAAGCCTGAAAGATGCATACCGGTCACTTGAATCCGAGGTATTGCTGTTGATCGTGGGCACCATCGCCCTTGGCCTGGCCATGCAGAAAACCGGTGCCACAAAACTTTATGCAGACACATTTTTAAGCCTGTTTCACGGGATGGGTCCGCACTCTGTTCTTTTTGGCATGATTCTTATGGCCAGTATCTGCACCCATATTTTAAGCAACAATGC
>JAKSCY010000613.1 GCA_022360355.1 Chlorobiales bacterium | reverse complement strand
GGCAAGTACTTTATCTTCAGTTTTTCCGGTTTTGAAGTGAGGAATGTCCCTGTTTCCTCATCGGTATAGCGGGCGAGATAGTTGAGCAGCTCGGTTTTGTTTTCCCCGAAGTCATGTTCATACCATTTGAATATCTCCGACAGACGGACGGTGTTGTTTTCCTGTTCTGTTTCAATGCCTCCACGGTTGATGAAGCTTCTTGTGGCTATATCGAGCTGGTCGTCGATATACTCCGGATCGTAGAATTCAATCGGAGGGCACGAACTTGAGGCACAGACAAGTGCGAAATGAATTCTCGGGTCGAATGTCTCGACCATGAAAGGGAGCCGTGAGTCGAAAGGGGAGAAAGGCCGAAGCCGGAGAGCGGGATGAGAGCGGTTTTTTCGTAGAATGCCGTGTTCGATGTCGTCGGGAGTAAAAAACGTGCCGCCTACATTGTAACCTATCCTGCCGAAAAAGTTAATGATTTCAAGGACTGAACTCCGGATATCGAATTCTATGACTCCGTGGATAATGAGGATGTTATAAATGTTTATCCAGAAAGCTTTCTTTTGTTTATCGTCTGCGAGTGACTCAGGGTGGAAGGTTTGGAGACTTGCTGCCAGCCGGAGGTACTCGAGGAAACGCTCTGATTGCTTCATTGCGCGATAGTTGACTCTTCCCATGCTGATATTGAAGAAAGCTCCTTGCAGTTGCCCGAGATGCTGCTTGAGGCGAGCTGCAATTTCGGCATCGCTCGCACCGACTGTTTCCGGGCCGTCATTCAGGGGCGCCTGCAGGGGGATGAGTTTGCGCAATCTGTCGACAAGCGTTGTTTGGACGTCTTCTTCGAACGAACGTCCACGTGCACTTAGAATGGCCGTCACGGCATTGATATAGCCGATGTGGCTGAACGCCTGAGGGAAATTGCCGAGCATTTCGCTGGTATTGCTGTTGAACTCTTCGGAAAAAAGGCCAAGCTGGTTTGCCGATCGGAGGGTTTCTTTCATCAGCTTCCCGGCTTCTTCTATCCTGTTGGAACGCGCGAGGCATTCGATAAGCCAGAAATTGCAGAGAACAAATGCGCCCTCTTCTCCTTCAAGCCCGTCATCGGCTTTATAGCGGCTGAGAAAACCGTTGTTCATCAACTCGGCACTGCAGGCGTTGATCGTACCCTGAATTCTTTCATCTTCTATGGGTAGAAAGTTTACGAGCGGAAGCAGAAGAAGGCTCGCGTCAAGCTCGCTTGAGCCGTAACGTTGCACAAAACTGTTCATATCACTGTTGAAGCCTTGTTCAAGGATGTCTTTTTTTATGGCCTCACACTCTTCAATCCATATTTTTACCGGTGCATCGAACCCGTATCGTTTTGCTATGATAATACCCCTGTCGAGCGCAACCCAGCACATGACCTTGGAATAAACAAAATGATAGGGGCCGTTTCTGACTTCCCAGATACCGTCGTCCGGTTTTTTCCAGTTGTTAAGGGCCATGTTGCAGATGTCCCGGAAAAAAGGCCATAATTCCGCGTCGATTTTTCCTGCATAATCGGATAGTCTGAGCGCCGCGTCCATGACTTCCCCGTAGATGTCCCACTGGTTTTGTATATGGGCAAGGTTGCCGATGCGAACCGGCCTCGAGTTTTTATAGCCCTTCAAATGGTCGAGTTCTTTTTCCTGGAGCATCTCTTCTCCACGGATCGAATACATGATCTGTATGTTCCTGCTTTCATATCTGCGGTATGTTGTGTGGAGCCAACGGATAAAGCTGTCTGCTTCGGTTATGTGTCCAAGCGAGAACAGGGCTTTGAGAGTAAACGATGCGTCGCGGAGCCAGGTGAAGCGGTAGTCCCAGTTCCGTTCCCCGCCGATTGTTTCGGGAAGCGAGGTTGTGGCTGCTGCAGCTATCGCTCCTGTCGGGTGAAAGGTGAGGAGTTTAAGGGCCAGAAGGGAGCGGTTGACGAGCCCGGTATACTCGCCGAGAAAAGCACAATGTTCTCCCATGCAATTGTGCAGCCAGTTTTTCCAGAAATCAATGTTTTCCTGCAGGCTGCAGGAGGTGGCATCGGTATCGGTATAATCGCCGTATATCAGGCTGAAATGGGCACTCTCTTCAGCAGTAAGGGAAAAATCAACGATCACGGTGCCGTCGCCGCATTTTTGAACGGTAATGTCTTTAAGTGAGTGAATAAGTGTCAGAGGGTGCTCATGGCTGAAAGCCTTTATCGTATTTCCCTGACAGGTGACGACGGGAACGGTGCTTGCATAATTCGGCCTCGGTACGAAAGTGAGCCGGAACTTCAGGATACCTGTTCGCATATTGAGGCAGCGGTGTATCCGGTGCTCTTTTGGCGTAACCAGGTGTTCCGTTTCTACAGGCATGAAATCATACAGAACTGCTTCTCCTTGATCGGTTGTGAAGGTACAGGCAAGCACGTTTGTGTCGTCAACATATGATTGCGAGGAGGTAAAGCTTCCCCTCGGTTGAATACTGAAGCAGCCCCCTTTTTCATCATCCAGGAGCGAAGCGAAAATTGTAGGGGAATCGAGGAACGGCATGGAACAATAGTCTATCGAACCGTTTCCTGAAACAAGTGCGGCGGAATGCATGTCCCCGATAAGCCCGTATTCAGAGATGTCCCGATACATGTGTTCTTTCGGCTGCTGGTTTCGAGGCCCGGTCTCTTCGGTGTAAACATGTTGTTCAAGCGAGGGAATGTACCTCTATAATACGCAAAAATGTTAAAAGGCGGGTGAACAGCAGATTTTAAGCAAAAATTAAGCTCCTGTTTAGACCGGCTTAAGCTTGCGGGTGCTACTTTTTCTGAAGGCGATCACAAAAGCATGCGATTTTTCAAAAAGAGTGGGTATGAAGAAAAGACTGTTAACAATGGCTTTTTCACTTGTTGCGGACATGGGATACGCAGAGCATTTCGGGTCTGTGGAGGACTATTCGCAGCAGGTTACCGTAGCCGGGGCAAAGCAGTTGAGTGATGATGCCAGAGTTTCGCTCGAAGGTTTTATTACGGGCCATCTGCGCGGGGATCACTACCTCTTTCGCGATGATTCGGGAGAGATCGGGATTGAGATTGAACCGGATATATGGGATCGAAAACAAATCGGGCCTGATACCGGGGTTAGAATTGACGGGGAACTCGAGCATGAATCGGGATTCATATACATCGAGGTGCATCGGCTCGAAATATCTGAAACTTTCCCTGGCAGGTGACTCACAGTTAAAGAGTATTTCAACCGTATATTAAAAAGAGCGCATTATG
>JAKSCY010000318.1 GCA_022360355.1 Chlorobiales bacterium | reverse complement strand
TTATCCAAACAGGTATGAGTGGCTGAAACTGTTACTGTTGTTTGTGACAAGTGTTGTGTTCAGCCGTCTGCCGGTTTTGGCCGGAAAGCAGGATATATGGTTTGAGACTGTCCTGACCGTAAGTTATCTCGGAGTCATTGTGGTTGTGTTCAGGAACGAAGTGGAATATATTTTCAGGCAGCTGCGGTCAAAGCTGATAGGTAGTGACAAGCAGTGAATCAGTTGGCAGTCGTCAATAAGCAGTTGGTAATTGAAGCGCGGAATAAATAGAGGTGACCTGAAAACATTGTAGGTTAGGGACTCTGCACATCAGCACAGGGTCTCGTTGTGGATTATCTTTGCCGGGGTCCGAGGACTGCAAGCTGCCTATTGATTCTTTCATTGCCGGTTCTTCCCCTGACCTCTTCCCTTGCCGGGGTTTGGAGATGCGTCTATGTCCAGCAGCTCGTATATCTTCTGTGCGGAGGTATTGTTTTCATTGCCGATGTTTTCCAGCGTCTGGTCCAGCGATTGGACTGCTATGCCTTCCGTTTCAAGCTTTTCGCGCAGAGTTTCGGGTTTTTTCCCGCCGGCGAACTTTGCGGAGATTTCCCTCAGGGTCATTCTTTCAGTGTGTGGGGCGGGAGGCCGACTTTGCGGCTCCTCCCATGATTCCGAAAGATATGCGCCGAAATCAATCACTGTCGAGAAAGGCTGAAACTTCAGGTATGTGCCGATCCCGAAAAGCAGTGTAAGAAAAAGGATGCTGAAAATCTCGAAAGGTTTACCGAGTCCCGCATGAGCCTTTGCGGCAATGTAGGACCAAAAAGCTTTCCAGTTGATGGAAAAGAGGTGGAATATTGAAAGTACCACGAAGGCAAGAGAAAAAATGGTATGCTGGTTTTGCCAATCTTGCTTGCTGAGCCCGAGGATCTGCCAGTTTGTCCAGTTCGCAACTCTACCGGGAGGAGCAAGGTAGAGTATAATGCCGGAAACAAGCAGCATCAGGAGCGCCAGGAAAAGGCCGAGGCTTATAAAAGCCCTCCAACTGAATGTTTTCCTTTTTACCGCAACGATTTCGATTTCTCCGGTTTATTCTCTTGCTGTTCGGTTGTATCTGGCTGAAGAGGAGTAAACCGTATTCGCTTGAGAAACAGTCTTCGTTTCAGCTTATACGGTTTTGCCGTTACCCTTTCAAGTACCTGCTGCAGGGAGTCTCTTTGTTCAGGAGTGCAGACTTTTGAAAGATTGTTGAAGTGCCATGCAAGCCTGTGCTCTACAATTGCCTGTTGTCTACCGATGCGTCCGGCAAGAGTTCTGATTACCAGGGTGTCCGGCTCGGTTTTAATCGCTTCTTGTATGAGCTGCCGTTTCAGGCCCGAGATTGCAACGAGTGCGGGGAGAGAGCCCTGAAAATGTTGGCGCCTGAGCGAATTGAACTGCTTGCTCTGCTCATCGGTAAGATTCAGCTTCTTTTCGAAAAATGATTGTTTGTTTTTGTATTTACTTGTGCCTGCCGCCTTTTCGTGTTTCTGTTGTGTGTGAGCGTTTTGCCACCAGAGTGTGCCGAGCAGGGCAAGATTTAAAACAACCAGTATTGCAAGTACAATTGAGATAAAACGTCTGGATGAGAGAATATCCATTCAAGTGTAATTTGGTTCAAGCTTGGAAATGTGCCCTGCCGGGGCGGCCTCGTATTTTTCGCATGCTATCCTTCAACGACGTAACATCATTTCTCCTTGAGCCTTCGCGTAGCGATCAGGAACATAGTTGAAGAGTTCGTCTGTGAGTGACAGCCAAGCAAACGGCCGTCGCGGCTGCAACAGTGTTCCTGGACATCTGTCTCCGCTCCGGTTAGTCATTTGTATCCTCTGCACTGTCATTTTCCAGGTAATAGGAAAGGGCGGGGCTGCTGTATTCGTCAGTCAGGCTCTCAAGTATGTCGTGCTTGCTGAACATCTGTTCATTGCCGTTTGAGAGCATGAGAACCAGCGCAGAACCGATATTGACAATGAGCAGGAACGCCATCAGAGCGAGTTTCAGCCCGCTTGTTGCCGAGTTGACAGCCTTGGCCGGTTCATGTGCAATTCTTTCCAGAAGATGCGCCCGGAAAAGGTATGATGCCTCCAGCTCAGGCAGGTTGTCCAGAATATTTATGGTTTTCCGGACTTCGGCTGCTATGTGATCGTTTGTATCCATCGTCATAGTCTGTTCCTGTTATTTTGACGTTTCTGAGCTGAAAACCTTGCACGACAAAGGGAAAAAAGTGAAAGCCCCCTGTTCAAGAGGCTGTTGAACATCCCGAAAAAGTCGGAGCGGGAAAAAGCGAAGTGTCATTGTGTTCTGTAGTGTTTTTCCAGTTTTTTCTGAAGGTTTTTTTTTGCTCTGTGAACAAGAGATTCAACCGCCGATACCGTTGTCTGCATGACATCGGCGATTTCCTGATTGGAGTAGCCATCATATTTGCTGAGAAGAAAGGCGGTCTTCTGATTGTCGGGCAGTGAGTCCAGTGCGCTTTGCAGAATCTCTGTCCTCTCGCTTCCCGAGAGCGCTTCCGCTGGAGTCTCTATGGATGAGGGAAGCGCAAGCTCTTCGGCGGGATCATTGAACCCCATTACCCGTTTCAGTGAAGAAAACCTTTTTTTTCGCTTTTTCTTTCGAAGATGGTCAAGTGATTTTGTTACGGCAATCCTGTATAACCAGGTTGAAAGCTTTGATTCCTGTCTGAAGCTGTCAAGCGAACGATATGCTTCAAGAAATACTTCCTGCGCAATATCCTCAGCATCTTCCCGGTTCAGTACAAAACGGTAGCAGGTATTGAGCACCATATCCTGATGCTCGGCGACGATAGTACTGAAATCATCTTCCTGTATTGAATGCCCGCTTTGCTCCAATATATGTTCTTTTATGTGTAAGGATGTCGTGTTATTTTCACAGGCTGCATGCACGATTATAACAGCAGTCATTCAGTGTGTACTGAAATACGCAGGCGCGGCTTCTTAATTGCTTTTACGTAAAAACATCCGGAGGTTTGACGCTTTTTTTCTGATTTTCTTGCGACTGCAACTGTTTTGGCTATACGATTATGAGTCTGCAACTATAGCTGTTTTGAGCATGACCGGCCACGTTACCCGTTTGACTGACACCGGATTTCCCCAGGCTTCGAGCAATTCGGTAAAAGTGGTCTCCAGCGGGTCATTTCCGTTTGTTTGTCTGTATATGTCCAGTGCCGACCATGTTTCAAGATACCCGTTTAACTGATGGAGCGTCCAATCTGCCGTCATCGTGAAAGCTGGAGACGGTATTTCCGGGAAAGGGAGGTGGATTTTGCTGTAACCGGACTGGATATGTGTGATCTCCTTCTCCCAGAATTGATCAAGTATAACTGTGTACAGATGCCTGATGATCCTGTCTGTTTCAGGGTCTATTACCGGAAGGTGATAGGCCCATGCAGCAATAACACCGTCTTTTTTCATGACCCGGCACACTTCACGATAAAAGGGTTCAGTGTCAAACCAGTGAACTGCCTGAGCAATGGTTACCAGATCGATGGATCTGTCCGGCAGAGATGTTTTATGTGCCGGTGATACTGCATACCGGATGTTGTTTTTCTGTATGGCATGTGTTATCTGCCCGGCGCTTGCATCGGTAGCATAGACCTGTTTGAAATGTCCTGCGAGACAGACTGCAGCCTGACCATTTCCTGTTGCGCAATCCCATGCGGCTTCCCGTTCCGGTGCAAGCGACGCCAGGTAGCTGAAAAGTGCTTCAGGATAGCGAGGGCGGTACAGGCGGTACTCCGAAGCATGATTCGAAAACCGGTCTTTGAATGCTTCCTGCATATTTCGCCTTACAATTTGGTAATACCGTCAAAGGGCGGCGGTTATTCAAGAAACCTTGCCTTGATTTCCGGAGTCGGGATCATGCAGCTTTCTTTTTTCCCGAACCACCGGTACCTGTTTCGGGCAATGACATCATATACCTGGTCACGCAGGAACTGAGGAATGACTGAAAAAAGCTGCAGGAAACTCCAGGGAATATCCAGTTCCGATGCTATTTCAAGTGCAGCGCTGCTGCGTGTATAAGCACGGCCGTTTTTAACCAGGACTACCGTGTCCAATGTTTCGTCATTGAGCTTATAGTGCTGCAGCAACTTGCTTCCAAGGGATGACTGTGCCGGAGTAAAAGTGAACTTTCCATCGCGGTCTCTTTCGTAAATGAAATTGACCGAGAATTCGCACAAATTGCATACACCGTCAAAAATAACAATTCTTTTCGGTAGTGTGTCAGGTGTCATGGCTGCTTGGAGTTCATTCATGCAATACCGGCTGCGTAGTTCAGTACGCTGGTGACTTTTTCAGGTGAATCAGCTTCGCAATACAGCCTCAGGACCGGCTCTGTGCCTGAAGGTCGTATCAGCAACCATCCTCCGTCAAAATGATATTTATAACCGTCAAGGTCGTTGAAGCCGGTTACACCGTACTGTGCAAGCGTTCGGAAGCTGCCTTTGGATGCCTTTGCGATAATGGCTTGTTTTTTTTCTTCGTTGACTTGAAGGTCCAGCCGATTATAATAGAAGCTGCCGTATTCGTCAAAGAGTTCCTGAACCAGATATGAAAGGGTTTTACCTTGCTTTACCATGATCTCGAGTATCAGAAGCCCTATGAAAATGCCGTCCCTTTCCGGAAGGTATGACGTTATGCCTATTCCGCCTGATTCCTCCCCGCCGATGAGTATATCGTTTGTTGTCATGAGCTTGCTCACGTGTTTAAACCCTACCGGAAGCAGATGAAGAACCAGGTTGTGTTTTCTGCAAATCTTGTCAATGACATCGGTAAGGGCGAATGTTTTGGCAACTTCACCGGTCTTCTTTTTTTCCTCTACCAGGTATTTGAGTATAATGGCGAAAAGTTTGTGGGAGTCAATAAAGGCCCCATGTTCATCGAGCATGCCTACCCGGTCGGCATCGCCGTCGTTTATAATACTTACATCCGGTTTTGCGTTTTTACAAAAGTCGACAAAGTCATTGATGTAGCGGGGTACAGGTTCAGGGTTTATTCCTCTGAAACCCGGGTTGTGAGAACAATGGTAGCAGTGTACCTGTGACGTATCCAGGATACGGGTAATGATGTTCTGCCCGGCGCCGTACATTGCATTGTGAGCGATATGTATCCGTGAATCCCTGATAGCATCGAGGTCGACATGTGATTGAAGATGTTCAAGGTAATAGCTTTGTATATCTGCCGCTTCGATGAGGTGTTCTTTTGGCTCGATTGTGCTGTCGGGGTTTACTGCGGCCAGATGTTTCTCGATTACCGAGACAGTTTCCGGAAGTGCCGACCCTCCATAAGAGGCTTTGATTTTGAAACCGTTATAAACCGGGGGGTTGTGAGATGCGGTGATGACTACGCCGCCTGCAAGTTTTTTGTCCCTGCAATAGAGCGATACGGCGGGCGTGGGGATGAAACTGTCTGAAAGCAAAACCCGGAGGCCCCGGGAAGAAAGTACCCTGGAGGCATAGTGAGCAAAATCAGGAGACAGGAAGCGTGTATCGTATCCGACACAGACGCCATTTGCTTTATTTGGGTGATTGATAAAATAATCGGCAGCTGCCAACGTGGCAAGTTTCAGGTTGTCGAAAGTATAGTCTTTCGCTATGATCGCTCTCCAGCCGTCCGTGCCGAATTTAACTTGCATTCTCCGGGTAATTTGATATAATTGGAGGAACTTATTTAAAAACATGCGATTACCGAGGCTTTTCCGCCTTTAGGTCAAAGATACAGTTTGCTGGTTGATGTTCCAATTGGGGTGACGTATGCGAGAGAAGAAACTTTTTGTTCTGGCCGGAGAGGTTTCAGGAGATCTCCATGCTTCGGAAGTCATTGCGGCTGC